>JBCCIX010000360.1:0-4937 GCA_039028075.1 Bacteroidota bacterium
AAATGTGGTCAGTAGATCTAATGGTTTTTGATTAATCTTCTTGTAGCCTTCGCGCATTCTTTTGGAGCGGTAAACATAATACCCTGCTGCGTCAGGGGCAGTGTTACTATTCCAGGTGACGGTGATACGATCTGAACCTGCTAATGTAGTAACTCCCGACACCTGAGGAGGAGCCATATTATCTCGTATGAAAAAGTTTATCGATTCACTTGGTGGACTTTTTCGTTGGGAAATGTCAAGTGCTACTACGTAATACGTTTCAGTTATACCCGTCTCAAGAGCAGTGAAACTAACAGTGTGTTTCCGTACGCCTGCATTTCTGATAATGATATTATCATTCAGTTTAACATCACCAAGGGTCGTCTTCTTAAAAATATGGAACTGGATAACTTTATCATCTTCACCTTTTTCAAGTTTGGGATACTCCCAGTCCAAGGTGACTCGAGTGCCCTTATTCGAGACTTTTAGATCACTAGGGGCGGCTAATCTCGAAGGGCTAAGTACAACTGATGTCTGATATGCCTCACCGGTAGGTTGACCAAGTTCATCCGTAAATTCTACTTTGTAGGTTTTTGTTCTCCCATCAGCAGCTATGGGATCAATATATAATTTACCTAGTGCTTTGGCAGCGCTGGGAAAAAGAAATACAGCCAGTTGATTTAGTGTTCTATTGGAAATTAGCTTTAAATAGAGATTTTGTGCTCTAGTGGCTCCCGCTGCTCCTGCGAGCATGTTATATTGTTCACCCAAGGCTACTTGCAATTCCTCGGGATACGTAACAGGTCGTATGGGTTCAGTATTTATCTTCTCTCCATCTCTATATATATTAAACCCCTCGTTCCGGATCATCTTATTATGGTATATAAAAATGCCTTCATCGGTAACATTAATTCTTAAGCCATTCTCATTCTGTGAAAAAGTGTTCGAGTGGATTAAAACACAAAGTCCCAAAACACAGTACTTTAATTTTGCCATGTCAATTGTCCCAGTTAAAATTAAATCCTTGAATGAAAGTGGTTAAGCCCGAGTTCCCTGATTGAATGAAGACTTGCGCATACTGTAAACCATCGAACCAGTACGTACTTTGCATGCCATTGCCATTAGTCAGGCGTATTCCCACTTTTACGGAGTCAAGGCTCTTTGTCCAGGTTACCTCTTTTGATCCTGAGACAGGGTTGTAGCTTATGCCGTAGAGGGGTTTAAAAACATACCAGTAACTTGTGTAATCGGTGGTTTGATATTTATCGATGACCTTATACTCTACTTTTTTAATCCCAGTTTCAGGGTCCTGAATGTTACTGCCATCTATCTTTAATTTGCTGCCACTTAGGCTTAACGTAACGGATGGTTCAGGTGGAGTTGATGAATCCAGGCGAACAGGCCCGCTGGCACTAATTGAACTTTTCATATTTTGGCCATTGAGGGTTCTGTAACTAATGTAATAAGGTATACCTTCGTTAAGTTGATCTATTTCATAGTGAGGTGCTCGAATGCCACTATTCCAGCGGCCATTTTCATAAACTGCTCTCAGCCAAACACCCTTTGCCAGTACAGCTGCCCAAGGATTCATATACAATTGGTCCAACTCATCATCTAAAGGCCAATTCTTTACATTTGTACCATAAGGTGAGGTACCTACAGCGTATTGATATCCACGGATCTTCGTCTCCGGATCGAACGATGGTCTGGTAAGAAAGAGGTTAAGCCCGTCTGAGGTAGCCATCACCGTAGTTTTAGGTGTTGTGGGAGTGGACGGGTCTTTAGGTAAGCGTGAAATGGTTAACGGAAAACTCAGATTGCCAGCGTAATCCAATGCACGGACGTGCACATAGGTAGAATCATTATAGTCAAGCATAGAACTTGTAAGTATTAGTTCACGCCTGGCTGATTGAGATATAGTTTTTAATTCTTCCTGTTCAAAAGCCACGTTAGGATTAGAACTGGATGAAATAACGTACTGATACCGTTTGATCCCGGAAAGAGCATCATTGGCTTCACTCCATTTAATGCGTAGATCACCGGGCGTAGCTTTATTAACGTTGGTTGGCGGAGCTTCCATCAGAGGTGGCGAGGTAACATAATTAGCTTGATAAGTAGTTGTCCAAAAATTGTAATACGCGGTCAAACCTGTGTTCAGTACATTCAATACTTCCTCTACCGGTGACTCAGGAATTTTAAGATCAAGACGAATTGGAGTACTCACCTGCTTTGCCGGACTTTGCAATCCTTCACCATTTGTAACTCGTATGCTCAGGTAGTAATCAACCCCAACCTCTAAGCGTAGATTATTGATGTTAACTTCTTTTCCCAGACCGTTTATGGCAACATCCCTTCCGTATGCTTCATTCCAATCGGATACATCAGTTGACCCTAAACTTGTACCTAGCGTATATTCAATTTTTGAAATGTCAGATTCATTATCTGCGGCTATAAGGTTAAACTTGATTCGACTTTGGTCGTTGGACCAGTACTTTCTGCCGCTTATGGCCGGCGAGGTATGCTTACTGTAAGGAAAGATGACAATAGGCCTGAGCGGAGGAGAACTATCTACCGTAGAGGCATTTGGATTACCAGTTACCCGGTTGGAAGACGTAGGGTCTAAGCTTATAGTTTCATTTGCAAAACGAGTAATTGTATTACCTCCTGGCCCTCTTACTCTTACCTTAACGCCAATAGTTTTTGAGCTCCCCGTTGAAGTGTTGGAATGGATAATGTGGTTTACTCTACGCTTCTTACCGCTGCTTAGAAAGTTCCCGAAGTATACGTTAGTGGCAGTACGTTCTGCTATGTTATAACTACTTTCTACAATGCCCATCCAAGGATAGTCGTGTGATGCAGACCAGTCGATAATTAATTTTCGATCAAATCCATTTGCCCCTCTGGCACTGAATATTCCTATTCTCTGAACTCTTGGAGCAATAAGTAGATTTTCTAATTCTGAAATGTCATTTGTAATTTGTACTAGGGGATCGCTAGAAGTAGATGACGTGGGACCAGCATCTGAAGAAGGAGCAAGAGGGTCTTCTTGGCTAACGGCAAGGTTAGAAGTATTAACTAGCTTGGCTTGTCCTGAATTAAATCCACCTATAATTTCTTGAAGTAGAGCATCTGATTTCCACTGTCTGTATGCTTCCATCATAGCATGTAAGTTGGTAGTCATACTATATTTGGTCTGATAAATATCATCCACCAGTTGCGTGAACTTACCATGCGCTATCTGCAGATCGCCAATAGAACTGTTCGAAACACTTATCAGCGAATCAGCAGTTCTTTTAGAAGCATCTCGTATAGAGGTTAGTCCCGACCTATGCATATTTCTTATATCCATGATTGTAGACCTCATCAAATTTTTGAAATCATTTTCCCTCCTGCTATTCCAATGGGAGATCAGTGTATTCTTCACATTATTACCGTTACTAAGTGCCGTTTGAGCAGAAGTTCCGGGAATCATTTTATCCACTAGCTCACGTCTCTTACCCGCTACCTCTGCAACTGTATTGAGTCTTGATCGGTCGGTAACAGTGATGAAGTTGAAAAAAGTGGCTCCAATAGAATTAAGTATTTGATTGTTTAAGGAGTTTAGTGCTTGACTGCTAAAAAAACTATCAAATTGTGAATAGTTATTTAATTTATCATCAGCCCATCGGTGTAGCGCCCAAAAGTAGCTTATTTGAGTGCTGTAGAAGCGACCGGTTTGGTAAGCAGCGTCTTGATATGCTTCGGATAATTGCTCCACACTACTTCCAGTGACCAACGAACCGGGTGATAATGTATATTTTCTACCCTTTAATTCTTGTTCGATTTTATGAATATTAGCCAACGTTGTTTCTACAGCCTGGCTTAAGACTTCATCATTAAATTGATCAATTTGATTTTTTAGCTGTTGACTATTTGTGCGGTTATTGTTAACGGTGATGGTATCAATATCGATTTTTGGCGCTGTATCGCCTGACCATAAAAGATTTGAACTCCGCACTGGATTCAGAAGGTTTTCGGTAAGTAAGTCAGACTCATTTTCCCACTGTATAGCGTTTGCTCTAAGATCTCTTAGACTTGGAACCAGATCATCTGCTTTTTGGTTAGCAGAACCAATTGCGTTTTTCATATCAGTCAGTTTGGATTCCCGCTGGTAATCTTCCGGCCGACTTCCATCGGTAACCTCGTCTCTTAATTTATTAAAGACGGAACTCACAGGATTGATTAACTTTTGTTCATTTTGGATAAAGTCATTCGCCCAGGTATTCCGTTCCTGTTGTGTTGCCATGAAAAGTGCTGATCCGGCAGAGGCTAATTGTTCGTTAGTAAAAGGTAAAACCGTATTTTTCAATTCTTCAATTGATGCAAGCAGTTCCTGGGCTCTACTATTCATATTTCTTGCATCGTCACGAGCTTGAGCAATTAAATCTTCATAGCCTGAGTTGCCCTTTCCACCTTTCCAGCCGTTCTGTGATACTGACATCCATATCGTAACGTCACCGTCTATTACGCCGAAAACCTTTACATAGCCGGTTAGAGAAGCGTAGATCAGAAACTTTGATTTTTCTATGATTAACGCACCTTTTGCTGTTCCGCCTAAAGTGGCTAACCCACCTAGAATCCCCGCTTCAACACCAATTTCCGCATAAGCTCCAAATTGTTTTTTTGTCCCTAGATACCAAATGGTGGCTTCAATACTCCCTTTAATAGAAATGATCCAAACATCAAATCCCCCGCTGATTGAACAATCTAACAGAAAGCCATCTGTGTTTACAATGACAGTCGCATTGGCCTCAAGAATATTTAGGACTTCGATAGCTTCTCCTCCGGCCACTGTAGTACCGCCTGTAAATGCCCATTCTACCTTACTTTGATTCCTATTTTTTATAGCCGTAAAGTTTACACCTAACGCTCCTTTTACAACCCCCAGGTCCTTAAGCTTTACCCTACCGCCCGCTTCT
>JBCCIX010000361.1:0-4931 GCA_039028075.1 Bacteroidota bacterium
CGTAGATCATCAAAAGCCGGATTCTTTCAGCAATGAACTGTACAAGGGAATTCTCGATGACAAGTCTCGCGGTATTTTTAACGGCAAAATATACGTTCGCTCTGAAGCGCAAAAAACAAACGCCTTTCAATCGAATAAGAATATATTATTAACTGACAACGCCGTGGTTAACACTAAGCCTCAACTTGAAATCTGGGCTGATGACGTAAAGTGCTCTCACGGTTGTACTACCGGCCAGTTAGATGAGGAGGCGCTGTTTTACATGCAGGCACGTGGATTAAGCAAAGAAAGTGCTCGTGCCCTCTTGCTGTATGCTTTTGCCACCGAAGTCTTGGAAAATGTAAAAATAGAAGCGGTTAAAACCCACTTAGAGCAAATTATTTCACAACGGTTGTATACATAAATGAACGGGTCAGTTACACTTAAGTCTTTGGATATTTCCAAAATCAGAGAAGAATTTCCGTTGCTTCATCAGGAAGTGAATGGTCATCCGCTCGCCTACTTTGATAACGCCGCGACAAGTCAAAAGCCTAAAAGGGTCATTGAGCCCATTTCGGATTATTATTCTGAATATAATGCTAATATCCATAGAGGTATACACACACTCGCAGAAAAGGCGACAAAGGCTTACGAAAACACCAGAAAGACCGTTCAAAGCTTTCTCAACGCTAAAGACGAGGCGGAGATTATTTTCACTAAAGGCACTACCGAAGGTATCAATTTAGTGGCGTCATCTTTCGGGAGAAAGTTCATCGGGCAAGACGATGAGCTCATCATTTCAGGTCTGGAGCACCACTCAAATATTGTACCGTGGCAACTGCTGGCAGAAGAAAAAGGGGCTACCATAAAAGTAATTCCAGTCTTGGAAGATGGTACCTTAGATTTGGAAGTTTTCAAGTCATTGCTTTCGTCCAAGACAAAAATGGTTGCGGTCAATCATGCGAGTAATAGTTTAGGAACAATCAATCCAATAAAAGAGATAATTAGACAAGCACATGAATTTGGCGCTAAAGTCCTCATCGATGGTGCCCAAGCCAGTGCGCATTTAGAAATCGATGTTCAAGCATTAGATTGTGACTTCTATGCCATTTCCGCACATAAAGTCTACGGGCCTACAGGAGCCGGGGCGCTCTACGGGAAAAGGGAACTTTTAGAGATAATGCCTCCCTACCAGGGAGGAGGAGAGATGATCAAAGACGTGTCTTTTGAGAAGACCACGTACAATGAAATCCCCTATAAATTTGAAGCGGGCACACCTAATATAGCTGACGTGATCGCTTTTAAAGAAGCCCTTGATTTTGTTGATGAAACCGGTAAGATGGCAATGGCTGATTATGAAAACCAGCTTTTAGGTTACGCCACTGAACAAATACAGAAAAAAATTGAAGGTGTTAAAATATATGGAACAGCACCGGATAAGGTTAGCGTGCTCTCCTTTTTGATCGAAGGAATTCATCCTTTTGATATCGGGCAAATGCTTGACTCGCGAGGTGTCGCCGTTCGCACCGGGCATCACTGTACCCAACCGCTTATGGATCACTTCAGCATAGAAGGAACGGTCAGAGCTTCTTTCGCCGTATATAATACAAAAGAAGAAATTGACAGAATGGTTGAAGGGTTGGAACGTATCGTTAAGTTTATGAAGTAGTGAGTTCGGTAGAAGAAATACAAGATAGTATAATCAATGAGTTCGCCATTCTTGACGGCGATCGGGAAATGACTAATTTCTACATTATGGAACTCGGTCAAAAGCTTCCGGAGATGCCAGAGAGTTCTAAAATAGATGACAATATAGTGAAAGGCTGTCAGTCTAAAGTTTGGCTTACCGCTGATCTAAAAGAAGATAAGGTGGTATTTCAAGCTGATAGTAACACGGCGATCACAAAAGGCCTGGTGAGCCTTTTGGTGCGAACGTTATCTGGGCAAACGCCTGATACCGTGATAAGTACGGACTTGTATTTTCCTCAAAAAATAGGAATGGAGCGTTTTATCGGTACACAAAGATCCAATGGCTTTTCGGCTATGATTAAGCAAATGAAGCTGTACGCTGTAGCTTTAAAGGCGAAAGAACTAAGTAATTAATCATGGATAATGAAGTAAAAGAAAAAGAAACCTCCTTGAAGGATCAGGTGGTTGAGGCTCTAAAAACTGTCTATGATCCGGAAATACCGGTAGATATTTATGAACTAGGTTTAATTTACGAGATAAATGTTTTTCCGGTTGATAATGTATACGTGTTAATGACGCTTACCTCTCCGAATTGTCCTGCTGCTGAAAGTATACCCGCAGAAGTGGAACAAAGCATTAGAAGTATAAAGGGGGTCAATGACGTGAATGTAGAGGTTACTTTTGATCCACCCTATTCACAAGATATGATGTCTGAAGCCGCTAAACTTGAATTAGGCTTTCTCTAAAAGTACTAAAAACCGGATCATAAAATTCCAACAAATTCCAAGTAATACAGAACCGAGGGACGAGGAACGGGATGAGAGGTCAGGTTGTAATGGAAATAGAAGTTGTAAAAATTATTATTTGATATTTGTTAAATTATTAGTTAAAGTAAAATGTATCCAGAAGAATTAGTTGCTCCAATGCGGGAAGATCTTACCACCGTAGGTTTTGCAGAACTTAAAACAGGTGATCAGGTTGATGAACATATGAAAGACCACGAAGGGACTACGTTAATGGTAGTCAATTCAGTTTGTGGATGTGCGGCCGGTGCGGCCAGGCCTGGTGTCAAGTGGGCGGTGCGGAACAGTGAAAAAAAACCAAATGCCTTGGTTACGGTTTTTGCAGGAGTTGATCAGAGTGCTGTGGCTAAAGCCCGTGAATATACACTACCTTATCCTCCTTCATCCCCTTCTATTGCCCTTTTTAAAGACGGTGAATTAGTGCACTTCATTGAAAGACATCATATTGAAGGTCGTAGCGCCGAAATGATCGGACATCATTTGGTGGAAGTTTTTAAAGAATATTGTTAATCCGTATATAGACCGATAGACTACAAAAGTGTTCAAACTTTTGTAGTCTGATGTTCGCTTTATCCTTTAGAAAAAATTTCTTCCAACTTATTCTCGAGTTGTTTTCCTCTTAAATTTTTCCCTATTATCCTACCTTCGGGATCTAATAACAGGGCAAATGGTATGGCGCTGATATTGTAGAGTTTTGCAGCATCGCTCTGCCAAAATTTGAGGTCCGATACATGAGTCCAGCGTAAACCGTCCTGTTCAATAGCTTGCAGCCAATCTTCTCTCGTTCTATCCAGAGAAACTCCAAAAACCTCAAACCCTTGCTCATTATATTTGTCGTACATCCGAACCACATTAGGGTTTTCCATTCTACAGGGCCTACACCACTTGGCCCAAAAATCGACTAACACATAATTTCCTCTCAGAGAAGATAAACTCACCATTTCACCTTCCGGATTAGGTAATTTGATATCAGGAGCTATCTCACCAATAGCCAATTTTTTCATTCGCTCAACTTCTGCCACAAATTCATTAACGACGGCCGAATTAGGTATTTCCTCTTTGATCAACGTTGCAAACTTAGAAAAGGTAGCAAAGTCTTGGTCCTTGTCTAAAACTCTTCCGTTGCGCAAAATCTCTAAAGCCCCCAAGGAAGCCCCTGCCGATTCTATTTTAGCCGCCAGTTGCTTTTTAAAATTTTCATCTAATTTCGCGTAGGCTGCCCTCAGCTCCTCCATTGCTTCCTTATCTCCTGACTGATTAGCCGCCATGAAATCTTTATTTATCTGTGCGACTTCAGGTGAGGCTTGAAAAGCCTGATTCAGCTTTTGAATTTCACCTATGAAATCATGATCGGAAGAACCTATAACATCAGCGTGCCCGTTTTGGGCATTTCCGTCTACGTTAACTGTGACATCATCTTTGTTCAAGATCAGATTTACAAACTGCTTGTTGTAGAAGTTGAGTCTATAATAACCAGGACTTTCAATATTTACCCTTTTAGAAAATGTATACGTACTTTGATCAAATGGTAATGTATCAAGTACACTCGTTACCCGCTGGCTTCCTTGATACTGCTCGAGTAAAATCAAACCATTCTGAGGATAACCGACGGTACCCGAAAGGGTGATGTAATTACCCTGTTCCGTCTGGGCGGCCTCATTGGAGCCTCCACAGCTAACCAAAAATAAGACGACTAATAATAGAAGTTCATTTCTCATATACTTTAGATAATGAGTTTTGTGCGAATAAGGTTTCATTTTGGTAAATTAAGCTTCATTTAATTTCTCGACCAAAATCTGGTTTAACTCTTTTGGGTCTAATTTACCTGCGCTTCTTTTCATAAGCTCTCCCATGAACAGGCCCAAGAGCGCTTTACCTTTTTTCGAAGATTTATAGGCTTGAACTTTATCAGGAAAATCCTGTATCACGCTTTGGATTAGCACCTCAACATCAGCATTCGTTTCTTTTAATAGCAAATCTAATTCAGTGGCGACAGTTCTGACATCTGCCGCAGGGTTTGCTACCAGGCTTTGAAATAATATTCCGGAAGCCGCCGTGTAACTTAATTGATGATCATCAATTAAAGCAATTAGTTCGGCCAACTGCTCCTTCGTAATCGGCCAATTATTCGATTTAGTGGTATTCTGGTAGGACTGTATGGGGCCCATTATCCAGTTGGCGATGCTTTTATAGTTAGCATTGATACAGGCTACTTCTTCAAAAAAAGTAACTCTTTCATTGGAGTCGACTATAAAATTTGCATCGTAATCCGGAAGCGTATACTTAGTGATCAATCTGTTTTTAATTTCCCATGGCAACTCCGGCATATCTGCTCTGATTTTTTCAAGCCATTCATCGGAGAGGTGAAGTGGGCTTAAATCGGGATCAGGAAAATATCGATAGTCATTAAGTTCTTCCTTCGTGCGCATGGCGTAGGTCTCTCCGGTATCTACGTTGAAC
>JBCCIX010000362.1:0-4930 GCA_039028075.1 Bacteroidota bacterium
AGTTGATCAAAATAGTGCAGATGATAAATGGTCTCGCTTGCGGTTGTCTTCGTTTCTACATTTTCCAGGACCCGATAATCAAAAGTTTCTACGTATGCGCTTACTATTTTGAAGGTGCTATCCGTTTCCGGAATTTCTCCTGTAACACGGAAGTAAGGCATGGACCTTTTGGGAAGCTCAAAAGAAACTCCTTGGTACCTATCAAAATCATAGATGCTATCGACCAGTGCAATTGCCTTTTCGTAAGAAAAACCAGGATTTATCTTTTGCCGTAAGTAAGGGTTTTCCCAAGTAGCCAAATCGTGCCTGAATAACGCCCAGGCACCGGCATAAAAGATCACAAAGAGCGCAAAACTGATCACTATACCCGAAACGGTATGGATATGGAACAGCACGTTGAAAGTACGCTTACCGGGCCCTTTTAATCGCATGGTTTACCAACTCGCAATTATAAAAGAGATCAAGGTCAGTCCTATATACAGGACCCAAACGTGCCAAGCCTTATTAATGACATAAGCCAGTACCATAAGAAAAACCCACATCAGAAAAGAAGTATACTGAGTGGACATGGTCACATCCAAGGGGTTAGGTGCATGCTTACCAATGGCTGCATGCACAAACCCCGTTACAAACAAGCTGCCAAAAATAGCGGCCATCACCTTGGAAAACCGCTTCCAGGAATTGCTCAGGTATTTTGGATTGACTGGCATTAAAATCTTTTGTCTTTATTTTTCCCTGTGGGATTAGCGACGCAAACACTCAATTTTACACCTAAAAGGAACGGAGGTCTTGGCTACCTAATTTCCGATAAATCTATTATCTCAAATATATCTCCACTCTCCGGAGTGAGATTAAATAGCTCGGTTGTACTCTCTGTGTCAGGATCATATCGGTAGACGGTGTTATTACCCGTTGTTCCAAAATACAAATCCCCATCGATGATCGTTCTAGTATTAGTAAAAGGTGAGGTCAAAGGAATGCCATCGATAATACTTACAGTTTGGGCTTCCAAATCTATTTTGAGCCATGCCGCGGATGGTTCTGAGGCAAGCAAGGCAAGCACGGTATTGATTTGCTCTTGATTCAAATTCTGTATTCCGCCGGCATCGGATATGATTTGAACAACACTAGCCGGGACCTCAACACTGCCTAATGCATAACCAATACCATTTGCACCATAGGTAAAACGGTCAAACAACTGAATGGGTAACTGGCTTCCTCCGGGTAATGCGTCAATCGGTCTGAACTGATAACTGACATCAAAATCAGTACTACCGGCTGGAATTTTCACGATGGAAGGTTTTATTAAGTTGGGAAAAGACTGGTCACCAGAAGTTAGGTGGTAAATGTTTCCTTGCTCATCAACCAACGGATCGTTGAAGACCCGCGGATTGATATGACCTGGCAGATATATGGTTTTTTGGTACGTATTAGTGGATTGATCAACCACAAAATAGATCAACGAATCAAAAATCAATTGATCATTAACGCGCGCCCGATACGGAAAAAACATGTCATTTCCTCTTATGGTTATGCCACCGTAATTTTGGAAGTCAGCACCTTCTATAAAATCGGCATCGCTTAAATCAATTCCACCCGTTACCTGCATAGTACTTGGGTTAAAAATAGTCATCTCTTCCAAGTTGTTCCTATCGTTAAAATATCCGGTATTCTCATTCTCAACACGTACCGGAAATGCATCCCCTAATGTTGCTATATTACCAACACTTTCTACCTGTTCTGCTTCGTTTACAATTAACTTTTCGACCCCGAACGTAGAAGAGATACTATTTAAAAATATTGAACCCTCTAATAGATGTCTAAAGGTAAATTGTTCAAAAGATTCTCCAGCTGAAACATCAAAGGTACCTGTTGGTAATTCAGGCGTATATCGGACAAAACGATTGGATGCTGTTTGTGAAACTATTAAAAAGCCGGAGTTTAACCCTTGTGATTCAGGCTCATTTCCATCATCATCAGAATCACAACTAATGAATATTGGTCCAAAACCAATCCATAAAATGAGTAACGCAATTGTCTTTAAATTTTTCATTTGCTTAGAAATTATTAAGTGTATATCGAATTTTAAATCTGAAATTTCTTCCTGGTCGGGGTACGCTAATAAAGTCGAAGACCTCCGCATCGAAGATGTTATTGACCAGCACCGAAAAGGATAGTCCCTTATCCCGAAGCTGGAAGGTAGTGCTGAAGTCATTGATAAATTGAGAAGGAACAAAGTTTTCGTCCCTTCTCTGGCCTCCGGTCAGGATGAAATTGAACTCGTCAATGTAGTTAATAAACCAATTGAAAGTAAGCAAACGGCCTTCCCGTAACCAATCATTTAAAGTGTACGCCAGTGAGGAACTGACGAAGAAATCCGGCCGGTTGGGGATGGGTAAGCCGGAGGTAGGATTTCCTTCGGTAGAGTCAATGATGCGTTGCTTGGTTATATTTAATCGGCCTTTCCACGATTTTCTAAATGATCCAGCCAAGGCTAATTCCAAGCCCCTGGCTTCCGTTTCTCCCTGGTTGACATATTGACCGAGGGTCAGGTCATTCGCATCAAAAAAGATAAGGTCATCTGTATTTCTAAGAAAAGAATTGAAGTCTACGGTTATGCCACTGTAGTTGTTGAAAGATCGTGTATAAACAACACCTAGATTCCAGTTTTGGCTCTGTTCAGGCCGCAAAAAAGGGTTGGAACGGGCGCGTACAAAATCGCCCACTAATTCAACCGGAGTGGGTATCCTAACCGCTTGCTCATAGCTCGACCTAACGAATACATCATCGTTCAACACCCATTTAATCCCTGCCCCATAGCCCCAGATAGTATCACCTCTGCGTATGGTCTGAGAAGAGCTGTTGTTGGCAGCAAACAGATCACTGGCTTCGGAGGCGTAATGGTAATACTTACCAAAAACGGTAGTAATGAGTTGCTCATTTAACCATTTACTCTTGTAGGCCAAACCGGAAATGTTTTTTTCCAAAATAGCCGGAACCTGGTTAGGATCATCTCCGACGATCAACGGATCTTCCCCTTCCAGTCGTTGTCTTCCGTAAAAGTTAGTGAATAACAGTTGGTGACCAGGAAGCAGGTTAAACGAAAGGTTCAGTCGCTGGGAAGTAGCCACCTGATCAATGTCTCTTGCCGTGGGATTGGCCGCTACTTCAACACTGTTTTGACTTCCGCGAAAATTAGTGATTACTTGTCCGCGCCAATTGTAAAAATCAGCGGTGGAATCATTGGTAACTTGGTTTAAAAAATTAAGCGTTCCTTGGTAGGTAATATCTAAGAGACCGTCAAAAAATCCTTTTTTTGAGTAGGAAAGCCTTTGTACAAGGCTATACTCCCGCTGGTCAGCTTGCCCGGAAGGTTGGTCGCTTACCCGTACGCCATGCTGCGTCTCATCAAACCTGGATAAGTAAGCCAGCCTGTAACTAATATCATCCGCCCAGGACTTTTGCCGGATTCCCGTGTGAACCTCAGCAAAATACGACTCGTGAGCATCGTGAAAGCGTTCCACCGTGATGTTTTCTGTTCCTGTAATGCGGTTGAAGTCGCCATCCTGATCCTGCCCGAACACAAAACTGGTGACATCCATTTCATAGTTGTTATCGGAGTAATTGTAAAAGCTGTTAAACCCGATGAAAAAACTGCTGTCCTTCACCACATACGTGTTGAGCGTTGCCCGATGGGTATTGAAGGAACCTATTTCGTAGGAGACATCTAGCAGATTATGGTAAACCTGTTTGGAAATAAAATTGATCCCTCCGGCCAGCGCATCGGTAC
Source organism: Bacteroidota bacterium (assembly GCA_039028075.1). Taxonomy (GTDB): domain Bacteria; phylum Bacteroidota; class Bacteroidia; order Cytophagales; family Cyclobacteriaceae; genus Fulvivirga. The sequence goes on from JBCCIX010000362.1 coordinate 3,791, forward strand.
CTACATCAATTGGAATTACGCCCTTGTACACATCAATCCGGTCGATGAGATTCACGGGAAGATTATTGATCGATCCCCCATTAGCTATGTACTCAAAGGGAATACCATCAAAGTACCCTCGTATGGCGTTTCCGGTTGCTCCATTCAGTTGCACTTGTGTTCTGCTTCCAAAACCACCGGACTGCCTCACTCTTACCCCAGGCAGGTCGTCCAAAATACGAGCGACTTCTACGGCCTGGTTTTGTATCGGCTTAAGATCCACCGAAGTAATTTGAATCGGTTGACGTGCTAACTCCTGGGCAAAAGTGGTTCCCCTTACCACAATTTCCTGCAGCTCACTTACGGACTGGTCCAAAGTGAAATCTATCCGCAACGTCTCGTTTTCGGCTATAACAATAGTTTTCCTGATCTTTTGAAAACCAATTGAGGATACTTCCACCTGATAGCTGGCCGGCTTAAGCCCCTTAAGCTCGTATCGGCCATCTTTATCGGATATGGCACCATATGGCGTATCTAACAATCTAATGGTGACCCCCGGAAGTGGCTCTTGGAGGGTATCGGTTACCATACCTTCTAATGCGCCTTTCTTTTCAACTTTTACCTTACCTGGATTGCTCTGTAAAGTAATGGAGCTACCTTGCACACGAAGTGTAAGCCGATCCGAACCCCAAACGTCTCGCAAGATCCGGCCGAGTTCTTCATTCCGATAGGTTTTGTTGACCCTTCGACCCTTAGGAACATCGTAATTCAAGTAGTTGATAGTTAGCGACGTTTCCCGAGCTAAACGATCTAACGCTTCACTCACCGACAAGTCCATTAACCGGATGCTAATTTTCTGGTCAAGAATATTCTGCTGTGCACGTAATTGACCCCATAAAAGGCAAAAAATAATGATAGCCCATCCCTTTCTCATCATCCCGCTTACTGTCCCTTACACATTAAAAAATAGTGACCTGCTTTCCTTCAATGGTATACCTAAACTTCCCCATGAAGCTCATTTGTTCCAATAAAGATTTCAGTGATGGATTGTCAGCCATAAATTTGTAATCCCTGTCGAGGAGCTCCTTGTTTTGTACGGTTATGTTTACATCATACCAGGGTTCCAAAACTTTGATAATTTCCCTCAACGTTTGAAATTCA
>JBCCIX010000363.1:0-4928 GCA_039028075.1 Bacteroidota bacterium
ATTACGGGGCGATTGCTGATGATAATATGCTGGACACCAAAGCCATACAACAAGCCATAGATGCGTGTGAGAAAAATGGTGGTGGCACAGTGATCATTGAATCCGGTACGTTTGACATAGGTACGATTACCTTAAAAAATAAAGTGTCCGTTTTCTTTGAAACCGGGGCAATGCTTCAAGGAAGTCCAAGACTGGATGACTATACCGGTGAAAAAAAGGCACTCATTTATGGTAACACCCTTTCCAACGTATCAATATCGGGCATGGGTGTAATAGATGGGTCGGGCGCCACATACTGGGATGATGATTTTAAAGCCTTGGACCGACCCGAACCCTGGATCCTACTGAAAAACTGTAACAATCTACGGATCAGAGATATTAAATTTCAGAATTCACCAAGTCATACTATCCGCCTGGAAACCAGTGATAACATTAAATTTGAAGGGATCTCAATTATCAATCCGCATCAAGGACCAAATACGGATGGAATCGATATCGTAGACAGCAAAAACGTATTTGTATCAAACAGCTATATAAGTACCGGAGATGACGCCATATGCTTGAAGTCACAGAAAGATACTGTTGAAAATGTGGTGGTCACCAATTGTGTGCTGGAAAGTGACGATGCTGCCATTAAGTTTGGTACCGGCTCCCATATGGCAACGCGCTATTGCACATTTAGCAATAATGTGATCAAAAAAACACGATATGGTATATCATTATTTATGCTGGATGGTGGGGTTTTTGAGCACAACAATTTCTCCAATATCATCATTGAGAACGGATCACGGCATACACACCAATATCCGATCTTCATGGACATAGACAAGAAGACGCCCGAACGTAATTATGGTATTGTTAGAAACAACACCTTCTCAAATATCACCGCCGTCACTGACGGTAAAATACTCATATCCGGTCATGAGCAAAGTAGAATTGAGAACTTGATCATTGACGGATTAAGATTGACCGTAGCGAATGAGGCCGACTTCTCTCAGGCTAAAAAGCCCAGAGGCAATAAGAACTATCCGAAGCTTGCCACCAGCGTAGACCTGGCACCAAAATCAGGGGTGTTAACCTTTGGTTATATAAATGGGTTACGTCTGAATGATATCCAGCTTTACAGTTCGTCAAAAGTGAATAAAGAGGCACTATATCTGGAAGAAGTGCAGGACTTGGAAAATACAAACTTCAAGGGTTTTAAATAATGGGAATTACTAGAAGAGGATTTGTTCAAAAAGCAGCGTTGGGATCAGCGGCACTTGGGTTAGCAGGGAATATTGAAGCGTGCGCCTCATCAAAATCAAGGGATGAATCCAAACTACTTAATGCCTACTACTTCCGGGCACACATGTACACCATGGTACCCCACCAGGTACGAGAAGATCTTAGCTGGATGGCCGACATTGGTACCAATGTGGTTTCCGTAGCCCTGCTGGAACAAGACCTAAGAGCAGCGATCGAAAATGTTGAGATCATTGTTAATGAAGCAAACAAACTTGGAATGGAGGTTTTTGTGGTACCATCACGCTGGGGTGGATTGCTGGCTGGAGCTCCAAAAGTGCCCAGTGTGTTCACTATCCAAAACCCCGATGCTTGGATGCGCAAAGAAGATGGCAGCTTTTACAAGGATCGAAATGTGGGAACGCACAGTAGTATTCATTACGCCTCTACCCTTGATTTTTTCAAGGCGGGCATTGATAAGATATTCGAACTATGGAATATCAAAGGCATTATATGGGATGAGCCGAAGATATATGACAAGAAGGACTATTCTGCTGAAGCCAGGAAAAATATTAATGACCTAGAAGATATCAATGAGCACAACTCTGCCTTCTCGAACTTTTTTAGTCGCCTAAATCGACACATACACCACAACCATCCGGGTAAATCCACTCACCTCTTTGCTTATGCAAATTGGCGTAATGAGGTAATTAAGACTATGGCCGGAATTGAAGAATTAGATTACTTTGGCTGCGATGGCAGGCCCTGGCCGGTAGATGCAGGGGGTCAGGTAGAGCAAAGTGGAAAAAATCTGCTGGGTGGGCCAGGCAAACAATACCTGGAGGCTGCCCGTTCGAATGGAAAAAAGGGGTTACTTCTTATTGAAAATCATAACATGCCCGCAGAGAATAATGCACTTATGGATAAATTTCTTCCCGAAGTGATGGCATTGGAACCAGAACAACTTATTTACTATTATTATCCTAGAAATGTAGATAAACCTGACGAGAACATGGCATTAATAGCCAAACACTTGAAAAACTTCAGATAATGACTACTCGCGTCCTGAAAGTCCATCCTAAAGACAATCTGATCGTTGCCTTGCAAGATCTGAAGGCTGGGGAAGTCATTGGGCTTAATGGTCAAAAATTTAAACTAAAAACTTCAGTTCCAGCCAAACACAAGTTCCTACAAGTGGATGTAAAGTCAGGTGATGACCTCATGATGTATGGTGTTCTAATAGGTAAGGCGAAGAAGTCAATTGCCAGAGGTGAGGTGGCAACCGTTGGTAATGTAGAGCACGCCACTCAGCAATTTACGTTAGGTAAGAAGGATCTTTCCTGGAAAAAACCAAACGTCAGGAAGTTCATACATAGCACTTTTAAAGGGTATCATAGGAGTGACGGGAAAGTTGGCACAGCCAATTATTGGTTAGTCATGCCATTAGTTTTCTGTGAGAACAGGAACATTGAAATGGTTCGAGATGCACTTGTTGAAGAGCTCGGCTATAGCACAGGAAAGGATTATACGTTAGACGTACGTAAGCTTGTGACTGAGTATCAAAATGGCTCGGCGGCTGATCATCTGGTGAAGGAAGAACTTATAGTTCCTGCGGACCAACAAAAGCAACGACAGCTATTTCCAAATGTGGATGGCGTTAAGTTCTTAACCCATGATGGTGGTTGTGGAGGTACTCGGCAGGACAGTGATACTCTTTGCGCCCTTTTGGCCGGATATTTAAACAATCCCAATGTAGCGGGCGGGACCGTACTAAGCCTAGGTTGTCAAAATGCTCAGGTGAAAATTCTCGAAAAAGCTATAAAAAAAATAAATCCCAAGTTCGATAAGCCGTTGTACATCTTAGGTCAGCAAGAGAGTAATTCTGAACCTGAATTTATTGCTGACGCTGTGAAGCAGACGTTTATAGGTCTCATTGAAGCCAATAAGTTTCAACGAAAAGCGTCTCCTTTGAGTAACCTAGTGGTAGGACTTGAATGCGGCGGTTCCGACGGATTTTCCGGGATCTCTGCTAACCCGGCAGTCGGTCACTTCTCAGACCTCCTGGTCTCCTTGGGAGGTTCAGTGATATTGTCTGAGTTTCCGGAGTTGAACGGCGTGGAGCAGGAACTTACCGACAGGTGTAGCTCTATGGACCTGGCTAGAAAGTTCACGGAATTGATGGATACTTACCACAATCGTGCAAAGGAATCGGGTTCAGGTTTTGATGCCAATCCCTCTCCCGGAAATATCAAAGATGGGCTTATTACTGACGCCATGAAATCCGCAGGAGCGGCAAAAAAAGGGGGAACCTCACCAATTGTTGATGTGCTGGACTACACAGAGCAAGTGACGAAACCAGGGCTGAATCTACTATGCACCCCGGGAAACGATGTTGAATCTACAACCGGGTTAGCCGGGTCGGGAGCAACCCTCACATTGTTTACTACGGGCTTAGGCACACCTACCGGCAATCCAATAAGCCCTGTAATTAAAATCTCTAGTAATAATAAACTGACAGAGCGAATGTATGACATCATTGATATAAACGCTGGAACCATTATTACTGGTGAAGATACGATAGAGTCAAAAGGTCAAGAGATTCTTGAGTACGTAATTGCCGTAGCCAGCGGAGAAAAAGCACCTCATTCAGTGAGGCTGGCGCAAGATGACTTCATCCCCTGGAAGCGTGGGATTTCATTGTGAGTATTTTAAAGTAGTGATTGCACTACTTTTCCCATACCTTGGTTATGAATGTTATAAACTTGCCTCGACACGAGCTCACTAAATCCTGGTATTTCGTTTAAATCTTGTTCCCATAGTTCTTTATTGGCCAAAACTTCATTCACCAGCTTCTCGATGTCTTTTGGTTCAGTGCTCAGCGCGGACCACAATGCCCTCAGTAAATCTAGAATCTTTGGTTCATCCTTTAATTCAATGTTTTGGTTAAATCGTTTTCCCCGGTAAAAGTAAAGGAGTGCGGCAAGGGAAGTCATTAAGAAAGTAGGCAGTTTACCCTCATTTTTATAATAGCCAAGTATCGAAGGCAATACTCGTGTTTTAAACTTTGAAAAAGAATTCAAGGATATGGTAATCAACTCGTGTTGGATCGCCGGGTTTTTGAAGCGATCTATCACTTCGTCGGCATAAGCCTGTAATTCTGATTTTTCTCCATCAAGCGAAGGGATTATTTCCTCTGTAATAGCTGATCTGATAAATGATCCAATGAGTTGATTTTCCACGGATTCACGAACGGTATCTAAACCATAGAGATAGGCTACGGGAACCAAACAAGTATGGGCACCATTAAGTATTCTGACCTTTCGAGTTCGATATTTGTCAAGATTATCGGTGAAAACCACGTTGAGGTCAGCGGCTTGGGTAGGAAGCTTTTCCTTTATTTCATCAGGCCCTTCGATTACCCAAAGATGAAAGATCTCTGCTTCCACTATAAGTTCATCTTTATAACCAAGCTCTCTCCAATACTTTTCGGCTCTTTCATTGGGGTACCCCGGTACGATACGGTCGACGAGTGTATTGTAAAAATTTGCTTTTTCGAATAACCATTTGTTGAACCCAGGTTCGAATCCCCAATGCTCTGCATACTTAAGAACGGCCTCATTTAATTTCATGCCATTTTTATCTATAAGCTCACAAGGAAGAATAAACAGCTTATCAGAGTCGGGTAGCTCTTGGTATCGCCGGAA
>JBCCIX010000364.1:0-4920 GCA_039028075.1 Bacteroidota bacterium
GATGTCCCCGAGCTATACAGTTCGGCTACTCTGGCACTGAAAAAACTGAATTGGAAAGCTGAGCTTTCACTTGAAGAGATGATCCAATCCGCCTGGAAATGGGAGCAGAATTACAGGCAAAATAGCTAACTATTCATCCCGGTATTTTAGTCGGACATTGTGTTGATAGCCTCAATTTTTAAATGTCAAAAAGTTGTGGTAGCCAGAGGCTGAGCTTTGGAAAAAACATAATCAACATGAGCACAAATAACATAATAGCGTAAAGAGGCAGCATTGGTTTCAGTATTTTCTGGAAGGAGATATTTGCGACACTGGCCCCAACGAATAAAAGATTGCCCACCGGCGGAGTACATAAACCGATACAAAGATTCAGTACCATGATAATACCGAAATGGATCGGGTCAATACCGAAAGACTGTACTACAGGAAGAAAAATGGGCGTAAAAATGAGAATAGCCGGTGTGATATCCATAAAAACCCCCACCAGTAGCAGCAAAATATTGATTAGAAATAGCACCAGGATAGGATTATCCGTAATTGATAACAATGCAACTGATATCGATTGAGGTAAATCACCATAGCTCATAGTCCAGCTCATCGCTGAAGAAGTAGCTACCAACAGCAATACTATTGAAGTAGTAACACTGCTTTGGATGAGTATTTTACTCATATTTTTAAGCGTTAATTCCCGGTAGAACGCCGATAAAACAATAGTGTATAGTACAGCAATGGCGCTGGCTTCTGTGGCTGTGAAATAACCGGCTACTATTCCGCCCATCACAATAACTAATAGCATCAGCCCGGGCAGCGCCTCTACACATGTTTTCCAAAGCTTCTTGCCATCCCATGATTCACCTTTTGGATATTTTTTCTTAATGGCGTACAGATAACTTACCACCATAATGGCAAGGCTTACGAGTACACCGGGTATATATCCTGCCAAGAACAACGCGCCGATGGAAAGACCTCCGGCTGCCAAAGAGTATACGATGAGCACATTACTCGGTGGGATCAAAAGCCCAGTGGTAGCAGAGGTAACGTTGGCTGCCGTGGTAAACCCTTTGTCATATCCTTCTTTCTCCATTTTTCCCGTTAGGATGGAGCCAATAGCAGAAGCGGCCGCCGCTGCAGACCCTGAGATCGCCCCGAATAACGTGCAAGAGATAATGTTAACGAAAACTAGTCCTCCTCTGATCGGCCCCACAATTTCTTTGGCAAAGGCGATGAGCCGTGCGGCAATTCCACCCGAGTTCATGATTTGCCCTGCCAGAATGAAAAACGGAATTGCCAGTAATGCAAAACTATCGAGACCATTGATCATGCGTTGGGCTACAGTGGTCGCTGACGAAATAAACAAAATATTGACGGACAATGTAAACAATGCCGACAATGAAATACTAACGGTAATGGGCACTCCCGCCGCTAATAAAATAAGAAAGGATAAAACCAGTATGCTTATTTCCAGTCCACTCAAAATCACTTCCTATTTAAAAGAATACCTCTGATGTTCAGAATGTTATAGATCAATATAATCAACCCACTGGCGGGCACAGCCAGGTAAACCCAACCTTTTGGAATTTGAATTACCGGGGAGAGCTGCCCCAATTTGAACGTGATGTAGGTAAACCATAGCCCTCCAATCATTAGAACAAGAAAAGCAAAAACTGCCACTAAAAATTCAATAATTACCTCTAACTTCCACTTTAAGGAAGCATCGAGTATCGAAACCAAGGCATCAATGGCCACGTGTTTTTTAAGGCCAAAAGCATAGGCAGATCCAAACAGGGTGACCCACATCATGGCATATACCGTAAGCTCTTCTGTAAATGGGACGTTAAGATCAATAAAACGGGCAAAAACCTGTAATAAGGTACTCAAGACCATTATACTCATTAATACAATCAAGAGCCTCGTCAGTCCAAAGTCAAGTTTATTCCGCATTGCTTTGTTGGATTTGTTTAATTAAAGGGCGCAGTTCATGATCTTCCATAAATTCCGCTAAAATTCCTTTGGTAGCTTCTTGAAAACTCCTGAGATCAGGTTCTATCACCTCAATACCAGCCTCTTTTACGATACTCAGGCTCTCTTCTTCGGATCTTTTCCAGTAACCTCTTTGGGTTACTACGGACTCCTTAGCCGCCTCAATAATCCAACGTTGCTGTTCGACCGCTAGACGCTCCCAAACTTTAGTACTTATAACCATTACATCGGGAATTGAGGTATGCTTATCCAGCGTGTAATATTTGCTGGTCTCGTAGTGCCGGGATAGATGAAAGGATGGTGGGTTATTTTCCGCCCCATCTACCACGCCTTGCTGTAGAGCGGTGTAAAGTTCCCCCCAGGCAATAGGTACCGGGCTACCGCCCATAGCGGAAACCATTTTGTTGGCCGTTATGCTTTTCATTACCCGGATTTTGAGCCCTTTCAAATCCTCAGCCGTCCTGATGGGCTTTTCCTTCGTATAAAAACTTCGGCTTCCTGCATCGTAGAAACAAAGCCCCTTTAACCAATATTCCTGCCCTGAATCCAAGATTTCTCGTCCGATTTCTCCATCGTAAACCGCATACCTATGTTGGTCGCTTTCGAAAATATACGGAATGCCTACAACTTTATACTTTGGAGCAAAGCTCTCCATTACAGCTGCGGAAACTTTGGTGATACCTAAACTTCCGATTTGTAACAACTCAAGGCACTGGCTTTCCGAACCCAGCTGTCCGTTAGCATAGACCTTAACTTCTAAAGTGCCCGCCGATTTTTCTTTAACCCTTAAGGCAAAATCTACCATTCCTTTATGGACGGCATGATCTTCAGTGAGGCCGTGCGCTAACTTTATGGTTTGAACATCGGATTTCGACCTGCAAGAGATAACCAGTAGGTAACTACTTAAAATGAGCAAATGGTAGCTCTTTAGCTTCATTCGGTGCACCGGAATTCGGTCGAGTTCTAGTCGTTTTCCCCTTTTACATACCCAAAGTTCGCCAGTATTCCGCCATCCACATAAAGCACATGGCCATTGATAAAATTGGAGGCTTGTGAGGCTAAAAAAAGTGCCGCGTCTCCAACATCTTCCGGCTCACCCCACCGATTAGCTGGTGTCCTAGTCATTACCAGATCGTTAAAGGGGTGGCCGCCTTCCCGTATAGGTGCGGTTTGTGAAGTGGCTATATATCCCGGGCCAATTCCATTTACCTGGATATTATGCTTTGCCCACTCACAGGTCATGTTTTTAGTCAATAACTTTAGTCCGCCCTTGGCTGAGGCATAGGCTGAAACTGAATTTCGACCGTATTCGCTCATCATGGAGCAGATATTAATCACTTTACCTGCTTTCTTAGCGATCATCTTGGGAATTACTCGCTTTGTTACAATGAGTGGCGCAACCAAATCAATATCCAGAACCAATTTAAAATCAGAAATGGGCATATCCAGCATGGGGGTCCTTTTGATGATACCGGCATTATTGACCAAGATACCCACCTCACCCACTTCCTTTTCTATGGCGCCGATACCCGTGTCAACCTCTTGCTCATTGGTAACATCAAACTTATAGGTAAACGCATCAATACCCTGGCCTTTGTAGGTGGCACCAGCCGATTCTAACTTCGAATCGTCAATATCATTGACGCAAATTTTAGCTCCTGCCTTTCCGAGTGCCATGCCGATAGCCATACCAATACCGTGGGTACCACCCGTGATCAGGGCCACTTTACCATCCAACTTGAATTTATCCAATACATTCATTGCACTACTATTTTAAGGTGTTCAAATCGGCGGCATCCATATCGGTGAAAGCTTTATTTTCACCGCCCATACTCCAAATGAAACTATAGCTAGAAGTTCCTGCCCCGGAGTGGATGGACCATTCCGGTGAGATCACCGCTTCTTTGTTTCGCATGACAATGTGCCTGGTCTCTTCAGGATCCCCCATAAAATGCATTACAGTTTGGTGCTCAGGAAGATCAAAGTAAAAGTAGATTTCCATCCTTCTGTAATGTGTATGAGGTGGGAACGTATTCCAGATGCTCCCTGGCTTTAGCGACGTAAAACCCATTACTAATTGACAGCTTTGGATACCTTCTTCGTGTATGTATTGAAATATTACCCGTTCGTTGCAGTTTTCTTTGGAGCCCAGTGCCACTTGATTTGCATCATTTTGTGTCGCTTTCTCGGTAGGATACTCCTTGTGTGAGGGCAACGAATTAATGTAGAACTCCGCCGGATTGGCTTCGCTCAAACTTTTAAAAGATACCTTACGAGCTCCCTTTCCCACATAAAGGCAGTCTAAATTCTTTAGATGATATGACTTTCCATCTACCAAAACTTGTCCTTCTGCACCAATGTTGATAACTCCCATTTCTCTTCTTTCAAGAAAATAGTCTGCTTTTGTTAATGCTGGGAGTACGGGTAATGCCAATTCCGTAGTAGTAGGCACCATCCCCATAATAATCATTCTGTCATGCATTGTATATACATGCCGTACGTTGTCCTTTTGAAGCAAATCCTGAATTAAAAAATGTTCTCGAAGCGCACTTGTATCAAACGTTTTTACGTAATCCGGATGCGTTGAGAACCTAATAGCTGATGACATATCGTTTATGTAATTATAATTTTGTGATTAGTTTTCTTTAGATATAGTGATTTGGGCTGATAGTTCTTTCGCCATCTGGGTAACTTTTTCTTTGAAGTGGGCAACCCCACCTGAACCGGTTTTACTTCTCTCCCAATCTGCCATAAAATAAAACTCGTAGGTTCCGGTGGTTGAATAGAGCATGGCCAATTCGGTATGGGTGATTCCCTCACCTTGTATGGGGGCTTGACCAACACCGAATTTGTCTTTTTTCGCGGCTATGGCCATCCCCAAAAAATCATCGTTCTCACTTTGATCCCCACTGGTATACAACACTCTATAGTCCCCGATTA
>JBCCIX010000365.1:0-4908 GCA_039028075.1 Bacteroidota bacterium
TACCTTGCCAAAATCCGGGGGGTGGCTGAATTCCGTAAAAGTGGTTTTAGGGTTTTTAGAACTGGCGCTAGCCTTTAAGTTTTTGAGTATAGCTGACCAGGCGTTTCACTGGGGAATTCTCGACCGGGATATCAATATCGCCATCTGGGTAGTTATTTTCACATTGATGGGCTTTTACCTTTTGGGCAAGATCAGGCTTCCAAACGATAGCCCGAGCGGCTCCGTCAGCGTAGGAAGATTGATGTTTGCTATCGCTACCTTTACCTTTGTAATTTATTTGATTCCTGGGCTATGGGGTGCACCGTTGAAAGCCCTGGCCGGATACCTGCCTCCCTTATACACTCATGATTTTGATCTTTTATCAGCTAATAGAGATACGGATGAAAGCTATGAGATATGTGATGAGCCTAAATATTCGGATTTCCTTCATTTACCACATGGCTTAAAAGGCTATTTTGATTACAATCAGGCCTTAGCTTGTGCCCGAGCCCAGAATAAACCGTTATTCATCGACTTCACCGGTCATGGCTGTACCAACTGCCGTGAGATGGAGGCAGTAGTTTGGTCACACCCTGAGGTGTTGCGAAGACTCAAAGAAGATTACGTAATTGTCGCTTTGTATGTAGATGATAAAACCGAATTACCGGAGTCAGCGTGGTACACTTCCGATTATGATAATAAGATCAAGAAAACCATCGGAAAGCAAAATGCTGATTTACAAATCCGCAGGTTAAATAACAATGCCCAGCCTTATTATACCTTAATCGGCAGTGACGAACGTGTATTAGTAAGTCCTGTTGCTTATGATCGTGACGTGGATAACTTTATCCAATTTTTAGATGAAGGCGTAAACAGATTCTCAGAGCTAGAAATTAAGAACCGTATATTGGCCGGGGAAAAATGAATGTATACGGCAACATCTCTTTTAACTTTTCCGAATTCACAATTTTGTACAAACCGGCCTCCTCTGAGAAAGAAGGTGGTGCTACTCCAAGGGTCTTCGCAGCTTTTTCGTAAAAGACTTTTCGTGTTGGATGCTCATCGGCACAGGCATTAAAGGTCTCGCCCCAAACTCCTTTTTCAATAATCCGCGCTATTATGGCTACACAGTCGTCCTGATGAATTAGGTTGACAGGATTATCAGCTCCTTTTACATTGGATTTCCCTGCTAAAAATCTTGCAGGCTCACGTCCCGGACCGTATAAACCAGCGAAGCGGAGTATTGTGGTTTGAAATTCGGAAGAACCTCTGAAAAGGTCTTCGATAGCTAACATGGTCACCCCGCTATGGGGTGATTTAATGTAATCTGCATCTGCTTCTATAACTTCCCTGTTGAGGTTAGGATATACTGAGGTGGTGCTTATAAATACTATTTTTTGAATACTATATTGACGTAGCAATTGGATGAGCTTGATCATTTTCTGTTCAAAGCTTCCAACAGAAGGGGGTACCGTGCTTATTAAAACATCGCACCTAAAAAAATCATCGGGTAAGTGATCTTGTAGGTCCACCCGGAACGCTTTCATCCCGGTACTTTGTATGGTTTTTAACTTGATTAGGCTCGTAGAGGATCCTTTCACTTCGTAGTGCGTATTTTGTACCAGTTTTCTACCTAGTGCCATCCCTAACCATCCACAACCGAGTATACTTATTCTCATACCGTAAAACTATTGGTATACAGCCTATTAAGCCCCTCTAATCAAAGTAATCAATGAAAATAAAGTTCTTTTTAGCATTTTTCTTATGTTCTTGCTATCATTAAAGCAGAATTAACATTTTTTTAGGCATCTGAAAAGACTGAAGCATTTTTTAAACTTCTAAAACCGACATGTCCAAAAGAAATCTGAGCATCATTTTGATGCTTTCTCTGGCTATTATTGCGTATTTACTATTGCCTTTACTTGACCACAAAACGCCAGATGTGGTTACCTCAGAACTGGTGGCAAAAATTGACTCCACTATAGCTCCTGTGAAAGAGCCCAATATTTTGTACGGAATGAACGTAGACTCAATGTTGGTAATAGAAGATAAAGTAAAAAGAAACCAAAATATCTCAGATATTCTGATCGCCCACAATGTATCGCATCAAGATATCTTCCAGTTGGCTAAAATTTCAAAATCCGTTTTCGATGTCCGTAAAATCGGTGCGAACAAAAAGTACACCTTAATATTTGAACCGGATTCCGTACCTAAGGTCAATGCTTTTGTCTACGAGCATAGTCCTGTGGATTACGTGGTTTTTAATTTATCGGACTCCTTAACGGTGGAAAAAAAGCAAAAAGAAGTTGATGTTGTAGAGAAGGAAGTCTCGGGCGTGATAGAGGCGAATCTGGCCATTACCATGGATGAACTTGGGTTATCCCCTCAGCTTACTAATGATTTTGTAGATGTGTTTGCCTGGCAGATCGATTTCTTTCGGCTGCAAAAGGGAGACCGATTTAAATTGATTTATGAGGATCGTTTAGTGGAAGGCCAATCTATAGGCACCGGAACGATTAAAGCGATTCTTTTTGAACACATAGGCAACGACTTTTATGCTTTTCACTTTGATCAGGGCGATGGGCTTGATTACTTCGATGAAAAAGGGAACAGCTTAAGAAAGGCCCTGCTAAAGTACCCTTTAGATTTTACCAGGATCAGTTCCAGGTATTCCGGACGCAGGTTTCATCCGGTACAAAAGAGGTGGAAGGCCCATCGGGGAACTGATTTTGCAGCAAAAAAAGGTACCCCTATTCGGGCGGTTGGTGATGCTATCGTAACCGAGGCCCGCTACGGGAAGTACAATGGAAATTACGTTAAGCTAAGACATAACGCCACGTACACTACACAATACTTGCACATGTCCAAAATTAAGCGTGGAATTAAACCCGGCATCAAAGTGCGTCAGGGAGATATTATTGGGTATGTGGGGAGTACAGGTCTGGCTAGAGGCAATCACTTGTGCTATCGGTTTTGGAAAAACGGTGTCCAGATTGATGCGCTAAAGGTGAAGTTACCGCCATCTGCTCCTATTGCTGAAGAGAACCGGAGTGAATTTTATGCCACCAGGGACGACATGATGGAGCGGTTAAAAGGTATACACTTCGCAGCGGATGAAGAGCTGATATTTGCCAGCATTAAGTAAAATCGCGATGTTTTAACGTGGCAAGGCAATATTTCTATTGCCTTTTTTGTTAGCTTTAACATACATTCTAGGGTCAAAAATGTTAAGGCTGATTTCTCTCATTTTAGCGAGCTTTTTATGCTTTTATGCTCACTCCCAAAAGGTAGGCCTGGTACTTAGTGGAGGAGGAGCTAAGGGTCTTGCACACGTGGGGGTTATTAAGGCGCTTGAGGAGAATAATATACCCATCGATTACCTAGTGGGCACCTCTATGGGAGGGATTATTGCCGGCTGTTATGCTGCCGGATACTCTGCCGCTCAAATTGAAGAAATCATGGTATCCGATGATTTTAATAGGTGGGTTAATGGTAGGTTCGAGGAGGGTTTTAATTATTATTATAGCAAAGAAGAACCATCCTCTTCCATTCTGTCCATTCATTTGTCCTTGGATTCTGTTTTTAATGCGGCGGTAACCTCTTCTATCGCGAGCGATTTGTCTTTGAATTTTGCGCTTGCTGAGAAATTCGCGGTCCCCAGCGCCCAGGCTGGGTACAATTTTGATAGCCTTCTGGTACCTACCAGAATCATAGCTGCAGAAATATTCACGCAGCACGAAGAGGTAATTAAAGAAGGCTCTTTGGGAAACGCATTGCGCGCAACGCTTTCCGTTCCTTTTTTTTACAAACCCATCCGTTTTAATGGTAAATACCTGTTTGATGGGGGTATTTACAACAACTTTCCGGTTGATATTGCGGTGGAAGAATTTGGCCCCGAAGTGATTATTGGCTCTAACGTTTCTAGTAAGATTTACAACGAATATCCGAGTGATGAAGATGACAAATTACTTAACAGTTCGCTACTCTTTATGATCCTGGATAAATCTGATCCTGAGCAGATACCGGAATCCGGCGTGTACTTAGAGCCGGGTCTTGAGGATTACACCGCTTTTGATTTTAACGAGGCCCAGGCTATGATTGACAGCGGTTACGCCGTTACCATATCGCAAATGGAAGAAATAAGATCAAAAATAAAAAGACGTTCAAAGCCGGAGGAGCTACAGAAAATGCGTGAGAATCTATCGGCAGGTCGGCAACCCGACCGTTTCTCAGGTATCGATTTTCATGGCTTCAATTCCAAACAACGGAAGTACATCAGGCATATATTTAGGCAAAGGAGCGAATCCGAACTCACCTTCGATCAAATCAAAAAAGGATATTTCAGACTCATGTCTGAGGGCTACTTTGAGCCTATCTATCCGGATATTATTGTCGACCCCAACCGCGACGCCTATCGTCTTCAGATCTACGGCCGCCCTGAAAATAACTTTAATATAGGGGTAGGGGGTGCTATCGCTTCGCGTAACATAAGCCAGATATTTCTCGGCCTTGAGCACTACTATTTTGACAATTATCTACTCAAGAACAGTATGAATTTCTATTCAGGTAGTTTCTACAAATCAGCACAACTGCGAACGCGATTGAATTTACCTGCGTTAGGACAATTTTTTTTGGAGACCGATCTGACTTACAATAAATGGGATTACGTCAGCGCAGACGACATTCTAAACCTAGAAAATTCCCCAACCATTATTGATCGTACCGATAGGAAATACGGATTAAACATCGGGTTTCCTTTGGGTTCCAAACTTAGGGCAGTTCTCAATGGGGCCTGGATTGATAATTTTGATGAATTCTCGGATAATGGCAGTATCAGCTCAGCGGACACGTTAAATCGCCTTGAGCTTGATGGGTTTAGGTTTGGTTTCACCTTTGACCGAAATAATTTAAATAGAAAACAGTATGCGA
>JBCCIX010000366.1:0-4902 GCA_039028075.1 Bacteroidota bacterium
CTTGACCTTTACCTGCTGGATCAGATATTAAAGGGCAATTTTGAGGACCGGAAGTTCATCTTAGATGCCGGATGCGGAGAGGGACGAAACTTACGGTACTTTGTAAATAATGCTCATGAGGTTTTTGGTATTGATCTCAATGAAGAGGCACTCCTTATGGCTATGATGACTTATACGTCTGTACCGAAAGAGCATTGGTCAGCGGGCGATCTGAAAGTTATTCCATACCCCGATGATTATTTTGATGGTATTATCTGTAGTGCCGTACTGCATTTTGCCAGGGATTATAAGCATTTTGACGCAATGATGAGAGAGCTAGTCCGGGTCGTGAAACCCGGAGGAATATTGTTTATACGAACGGCTACGGAGATCGGTCTTTCCGAAAATGATGCAGATTCAGGGTTTACCTATGTATTGAAAGTGGAGCAGTTGTATAACTTCAGTCGACTCTATCCTCTTGATTTTTTGGAATTACCCAAATCTGTAGTAGTTGATGGCCAACGGTCAATGGGAGTTTTAGTGATGCAAAAACGGTAGTGCTTTGATCATTTAGAAGAAATTAATACCTTACGTTATTAACCAAACTTTAAAACCAACTATGGAAACTGTTTCTACTGAAGGGGTCCAAAAGGATTATGCAGGCTTTTGGCTACGTTTCGTCGCCTTGCTCATAGATAGTATCATCATCACTCTTCTGTACTTTTTTATTGTAACGCCAATTTTTGCAGCTCTAGGATTTGGCTTTGCCACCGCGGCAGAGGATATACAGTCTGGAAATATGACTGAAGAAGAGGCACTTGGTCTAATCGGCGTGGTAACGGGGATTTTTGCAACAGTAGGTTTGATTATTCAGATCATCTACATTCTGTATTTTGCACTTATGGAATCCAGCAAGTTTCAGGGTACCGTGGGCAAGATGGTCGTAGGGATAAAAGTTACTGATAGTAATGGTGGCCGAGTTTCCTTTGGATCAGCTTTTATTAGAAACTTGGGAAAGATCTTGAGCCAGATTATTATTTACATTGGCTTTTTGATGGCGGCTTTTACCGAAAAAAAGCAAGGTCTTCATGATATGATCGCCAATACTTTGGTTTTAAGAAAATAGTAGCTTAATGAAATTTAAACAGCTGGATGGATTAGATCGGGCATATTCATAATTGAAAATACCTCATCTAGACACGGATAGGGATATTTTTTCCTTATCCGCAATAATTCTTGTCTCACATTTTAAAGTAACCAGATGTCCTCCTTTTCGGGGAGGTCACAGTAATTAGAAATCCTACGATGGGATTGAATAATGAAAAAATAAAAGATCTAAAAAACCCTAAACGCCTGTCTTTTGCTGAATATGTGGCTATGATGTAGGCCAGCAGGACTTGAAATATAACTAAAAACAAAATAAAAATTAGGTTAACCATTTTAGCTGTCGAGTTTAGTCTAGTTTGAATAAATGTATTAAAATCATTATAGCAGTTCAATAAAATTTTAAAAAATATTTCATCTAATTATGCCCAAGCGGTAAGGATAGCACCCATCAACGTAAAGCTAACCACGAAGTAGAATGAATCTATAAGCCACAAACGTATGGAATTCCTAGAGAACAAATAATTCACCCCCATCGCCATTGCAATCCAACCGAACCCCGTAAAAAAGCCATAAAGTAAACCTTCTTGAATACTGAGCCCCTTCAGAAAAAGAGCTAAATTGATCGCCATAACAAATTCGAGGATAAAGACTGTTCCGTAAATCTTGAGCCTATTAGCCTCTTTTAGGTCTTCTTCGGTAAAGCCGTTTTCCTGCATCCATACTTTGCCAAACAGAGGGCCGTACCACACGGCACCGATCACGAGGGTTGAAATCGTGGCCGCCGCTACAGCCAGCCAGTTTAACGTTGAGAAATCCATAGATTAGATTTTGGTTCAATCAAACTTAGTGAAATTTCGTATGCAGTTAAACTAGCTTAGATTATAGGTCAGAATATCAAAAGCTTTATCGAAAGATTCGCGTTGTATAAGTTCCATTTTTACAGATGCTTTGGAGTCACCAAAGATTCGGACGCCACCCTCCAGTACTGTGGGATTAAGCTTTAATTTGAGGGTATCAATCAGCCCCTGTTCCAACAGCCAGCCTGCAAACTGACCACCGCCACATAAATACACATCAGTTGGGGAGTCATTTCTTATTTTTTCAATATTCCCTGCGCTGAGCTCTAAACATTGTACTTGATCATGCTTTACGTTAAACTCCAGGGTATTCGAAAAAATAAAATGCTTCATGTGTGGGTATGCGGGATGTCCGGGTTCCAGACCGTATTGGTATCCAAACTCATAGGTATTTCTGCCCATAATTACGGTTTGGAAGCTTTGAAGATCGCTATGGTATTTATCCACTGCGGGGCCTTCAAGCTGAAACTTGCTGATATCACCATTAGGCCCTGCAATAAAACCATCAATAGAGGATGCGACATAATAAACTATCTTTTTCATAACTAGAAGGGTTTGAGTGTTAGTGTAAATAATAAGAATATAATAGCTACTAGCACCAGACACATAATGCCATGCTCTAGGCTCCAAGCCCTAAGCAACCATGCCCTCGGCTATACCTGAACGGTCTTCCAGTTGCCTTTTCTGAAAATAAAAATGCTTACCATAGCGTAGAGCACCAGCGCAATAGCAATGGCCAGGAAAATACCGAAAGGCCCAAAATCAAACGTTCGGGAAAATATCCAGGCCAATGGCACTTCAAACAACCAGAAGCAGAAGAAATTAATCACGGTTGGCGTTGTTGTATCACCTGCCCCGTTAAAAGATTGACCGATTACCATGCCGTAGGCAAAGAATACGTAGCCAAAACAAATAACTCGCAGTGCCAATGCACCATATTTAACGACTTCATCGACATTGGAGAACATGCGGACAAATTCCTCAGCCCAAATTCCAAAAACAAACGATACTACAGCAAGGAAAATCATGTTATAGTAAGCACACTTCCAAACCGATTCTTCAGCTCGTGATGGTTGCTGCGCTCCTAAGTTCTGTCCTACTAAAGTGGCTGCGGCATTGGCAAGTCCCCATGAGGGCAGAATGGTGAACATGATGATGCGGAAGGCGATCGCATAACCAGCCAAAACCTCACTGCCGAATACGGCACTGATCCTCACCAAAAACAGCCAGCTCAAGGTGCCGATCATGTATTGGCCGATTCCTCCCAGAGAGATCTTAACCAGGTTCATGATCACTTCCCACTGTAATTTCACATATCGCCAAGCGAGTTGAATCACGGATTTAGCCCCGGTAAGTACAAATAGCTGTATAAGCACGCCTACACCCCTTCCGGTATTAGTGGCAATGGCTGCACCATCTACACCAAATGCAGGAATGGGGCCAAGTCCGAAAATGAAAATCGGATCTAAAATGATATTCAATCCGTTGGCAATCCAAAGTACCCGCATCGCCACACTGGCATCACCTGCTCCTCGGAAAATAGCGTTGATCAGGAACAGTAACATTACCGTGATATTACCCCCCAGCATAATTTGCGTATAGCCGTAACCTTCCTCAACCAGAGAAGCTTCACCGCCCATGAGCCGAAGAATATCTTTTGCGAAGAGAATACCAATGGCACTGAAAAATAAGGAAACGAAGCAAGCAATAAAGATGGCCTGCATTCCTGCTTCAGCGGCCTTGTCTTCTTTTTTTTCACCAATTCTTCGGGCTACGACCGCTGTTGCTGCCATGCTCAAACCCATGGCAATGGCATAAATGATCATGACTACCGACTCAGTGAGTGCAACAGTAGCTACGGCATTAACGCTTACCTTGCCTACGAAGAAAATGTCCACGACCGCAAAGAGTGATTCCATCACCATTTCCAGAATCATGGGTATAGAGAGCATAAATATTGCTCTTTTGATGCTGCCGTTAATGAAGTCTTTTTCTTCACCTTTGACAGCTTTAATAAAGTAGTTGAAAAATGTTTTTAAACGCATTCGTTCGATTTTAGGAATTAAGACTGGACTGTGGGGTGAGGGGAAGCCCGTCTTCTTAAGACTTGCTTCTTAAGCCAAAACCGAAGGAGTATTCATGATTGCGTTTTTGTCTAATTTTTTAGTTGAGAATCGCTTTATTCTTCCACAAAGCAACGGAAATATTTTTTACGCGCAAAATTTATTTTGGTTTTAAGAAAACCCGAAGACTTTCAAATTAAACTATTATTTCGTTTATTTCGTTTATAAAATTAAGCATACCATTCAATCACGATCAAAATGGAGTATTTAAAAACGGCTAAAAAGCCTACAAAAGAAGAGCAAAAAGCTGCCATGGAATCTTACAGTGCTTTAGTAGCAACATTGGATGGGCTTCGTTCTACTAACCCGGAAATTGAAATAGAGGAAACAGAAGAAAGGATCAAAATACCTATTAAGGCACTTAAGTTGTTAGCTGAGATCCTTAAAGTTACTGGTCAAGGGAAACCGATTTCAATTGTACCTATTCTGGCTGAAATGACAACGCAATCTGCCGCAGACCTACTAGGTTGCTCAAGACCTCATTTCGTAAAATTGTTAGAGGAGGGAGCTATCCCTTTTGTTAAAATTGGAAAGCACAGACGGGTGAAGTACGAGGATGTGGTTGAGTATAAAAATAGAATGAAGAAAGATCAAGAAAAACGCATTGTTGAAATGATGAGGATGGATGAGGAGCTAGGATTATATGATTCATAGTGTTTTTTGGATACATTTCATTGTCGCGATTAGCCTTCAATGTTTTAAAGTCATGCCATTTAGAAAGCGGCAATTTGTGTTCCTGAAAAAGATCTCTCCACTCCGTTGCGAGATGACTTGGAAAGCTAATTACCACGCTCGATTTTTGAATCCAAACTTTTTGACTTCCTATAAAACTCTAC
>JBCCIX010000367.1:0-4899 GCA_039028075.1 Bacteroidota bacterium
CGCTTTGGAAACAAATAGCTCGAAAACATACAGCTGGAATATTGGTGGAGGTTTGTTGAGAACTGGTAGGGAAATTGACCATATTTTCTTTGATGCTGGTGGATTTCTCGTGACGTTAGAAGTAGCTGACAGTTCAGGTATTTGCAGTTCCAGGCAGCACGTTGATGTGTCTTTAGCTAATCAGGCACCGGTGGGTTCCTGTTTTTTCAATACCTGGAAAACGGAAGAAAATACATACGCATTCGAGACCTGGATGCCTTGGTATTTCGCCGATATGTCTTATTCCATCGACTTCGATGACGGCACTGTTCTAACCGACGATCCTCAATTTGGAGTGCCTTTATCGCATACCTACAGTAGGCCGGGCACTTATGAGATTTGCCAAACCATGAATGCTGATGGATGCAGCTACTGTAAAGAAATTGTAGTCGGAGCGGAAATGCCTTCTGAATGCAACGCTGAATTCACTTATGAAATAGACAGCAGTTACGGGGTCTGGATCTATACATTTACTGCTTCTGAAATAGATGCAGGGAAAAACTATTCGTGGACCACTTTTGAGGGAAATCAAGTGCCTTTGTCCGGAACTCGGATAGAAAGTTTCGTTTTTCCCAGCGAAGGTACTTATCCGGTGGAACTTACGGTATTTGACGATTCCGATACATGTAGCACCGTGCAGCAAATCTATGCCCCAAATACTGAGAGTTGCACTTTTGGGATAACTCAGGATGAAAACCGGGTAACGGTAAAAGCTGCCTGGGGATTCAATGATAATTGGTTTACAGATGATCTAATCATAGATACCACGCAATACGCGGTCGAATATCTCTACTATTCCATAAATCTTGGCGATGGTGCCGTTGTGAATGGTACTTTGTTTGCGAGGGACAGCATAGAGTGGACTACTCCTTTTATACCGGATATAGATCATGAATATGCATCACCGGGCGTATATGATATTTGTTACAGTGCTACGGACAGTCTATTCTACAGTTGTCAGCAATGCAAGTCCGTAATTATTGAAGAATCAGACTTAATAACCTGTGATCCAACTTTTACCTACGTCATAGATTCTACCTCAACCGAAAACTGGATTTACACCTTCAACGCAGCAGATCCTGATAGTACGAAACAGTTTGTATGGGGTTTTGATCAGCAAAGGATAGGATTCGGAAGGTCAGAAGAACACATTTTTACCGAGGGGGGAGCGCAGGAAGTAAACCTATTCGTATACGAAAATGAGGCAGATACTTGTTTTTCTAGCGTTATGGTGTATCCTCCCGAGGGTGAAGGGTGCTTTATGAATGTCACACAATTCGACGCAAACACTTTTGATTTTTATCCTACCGTAAACGCCACCGCAAGACCTGTATATTACAACATGGATTTTGGCGATAGTGTATCTACGAGTGGGGTACAAACAGGAGGACGGAGTGTAGGTCCGTTTTCTTATCACTATCGAACAGACGGTTTTTTTGAGGCATGTTTTACGGCAACCGATAGCGTCAGCTTTTCGTGCGAAGTATGCGAACAGATTGAAGTTATATTTCCTGAGTGTTACGCGTCTTTTGTGTACCATAAATTGGATTCCGCCAATCAGTTTAGATACCTGTTTACCGCCCTGGAAATCAGTGCGCAGTATGATTACCGCTGGGAGATCAACGGACAAACGGTATCTGAAAATGAACTTTTTGAATTTACCTTTCCCTCCACCGGTAGTTATGAGGTAGAACTCTACATGACCAACATAAGCAACGGCGATGTATGTACCAGTCGGAAAACGATCACCGTGGATTCAGTGATCCCAACATGTCCAACTTCATTTGTCTACCACTTAGGAGATTCGTCAGATATCTACAGCTATGTGTTTACGCCATTAGTGATAGACAGTCAAAAAAGCTTCCAATGGGAAATAGAAGGCCTTTTTGTGTCAGAGGAGATATTGTTAGACTACACTTTCCCAGGAACCGGATCCTACGAAGTTACGCTCTATGTTACTGAAGACGGAGAGTCCTGTAGTACTTCGAGAACCATAGTTGTACAAGATGAGAATTCTACGTGCGATGCTTCATTTGATTTCGAAATTGATCCTGCAAACAGTTTCAGTTACACGTTCACGGCGAGATCTGATTCTGCTGTGGCGTACGAATGGTTTTTAAATGGGGTTCTTGCTTCAGAAAACCTTTCTTTTCATTATACTTTTCCCGATTCAGGAACCTACGAAGTGCGATTAGATATTTTAAGATGGTGGGATAGCTGTTCTTCGTCACAAAATGTCCTAGTACCTGCTCAAGGCGATCCCATAGTTGCTGACTCGCTCTATATCCAAGGGTTCCTTTTTGCAGATTTGATACCAGTAGACGATGGTGCCGTGGCATTGTATAAAAAAGCCAACGGGAGTTGGAAGTATTCGTCCGAAGTTGTTACCACAGCCGGGGAGTTTGTGTTTAACAACCTATCCTCAGGTAATTATCTTATTCACGCCCGAGGTGATGAATTTATCCATCAGGCATTTATACCGACCTATTTTGTGAACGGTGTGGGATGGCAGGATGCTTACGAGTTGGAGTTATCAGGATCGGCGGAAGAAGTCGAAATAACGTTAATCCGCTCTCAGGCGCTCAGTGCCGGACAAGGACAGCTGCAAGGTCGGGTCGCCGCTGATGAACTTGATTTACCGTTTGTTCTTTTGTTAAAAGATAGGTCTTCTGGAAGAACCGTCAAATGGGCCGTATCGGAAGAAGAGCATCGGTTTAACTTTGATCAACTGCCCTTTGGGCAATACAAAATTACCGTGGAAAGACCATCTATGTCATTTTCTAAGAACTTCGACCTTAATGAAAACCAATCCACAATAAATAATATAGAACTCAGAACAGATGCTGTCTTGGGGCAAGAGGAGGTGTTTTCTGGTGGGTTACACATTTACCCAACGAAAGTTGAAGATCATGTATTCCTGAGAAACCAAACCCATGCGGGAGGTGATACCAGAGTAGATCTACAGTCAATATCCGGTAAACGGCTAATGAGTGAACATATAATTATTGAGGCAAGAGAAACCGTAGAGATCACCTTGCCAAGATTAGAAGCAGGCGTATATCTCATGCGTGTTATAGATCATGAAGGAAAAACTTCTGTAACCAAGCTCATTAAGTGAGTGATTTTTACTAACTGAGCTTACCTGATATCGCAATGAATGTATTCGTTAGATCTTACGACTTCGTGCCTGCTTGCCTTTGTAACCTAATTACTCATTTTTTGCTGGTACTACCTCGTCAAGAGCCGTCGAATCTGGACAAGATCGGTTATCACAACTAACTTCAAATAGAATCAAGGTCAATACTAGTGGCTTTAGTTAAAAAACAATGCCGATGATTCTATTCATCGGCATTGTTATATCCTTACTGAAATTGTATTCTAAGAACTTAACCGCAAAGCTTACTTGCTAGGCATTTTAAAAATACTTTCGTCAAGGTCAGCGTTCATCACAATCTCCTCATAGATGATCTCGCTACTTTGTCCCATAACGGAGGTTTCCATATGATGTGGCATCAAAACACCTACATTTGTCTCCTTATAATCACTAAGCTTGGTGTCCACCGTCATGCCTGCAGTAGGACCCTCTGCGGCCGTAACGCGTGTTAGAATTGGTATATAATTTTCAGTATCGAAAAAGTAAAAAACAGTTGATTCGTTCTTTTCATTGTTTTTATTCTTGGTCAATTTGATCTTGTATGTATCTACGCCGTCAATGGTCTCGTTACCTTCAAGTGTTACTTCATGGCCCTTTGATTTATAGTCAATCCAATCGGAATCCAAGCTTTGGGCGTTGTCTAATAATTGTGTTTTTAGTTGTTCAGGCATTTCCTGAGCATCTGTACTTCCGCTCATGGGATTGATCATCCATGCGGTGATGCCGTCGTAACCTTGGATGATTTTTTGACCCATTACCTCCACCTCCGAGTAAATGTGGTTGGGCTTGGCTTGCTGGATAGTCATATTCATTTCACCCTGGGGGGTAACCATTTTAGCAGTAATTTTAACCGTTTCGATATTGCTCCATGCGTCTTTACCACCGCTGTTTTCAATATGTTTGCTTATGATCTCATCGACAGTTTGGGCCTGCAATGAGCATGTTGCTAAGGCAGCAACGAATAAAGTTAATTTTAGTTTCATAGTTGTTTTGTTGATTAAGATTTAAAATTAAATATTCTGTGTGTTAAATTATTTTTGTTTTCCTTCACCTTAAACAAATTCAGATGTCAAGAGTTTCTACCACATGAGAAACTATGTAATTATTGGTGGTAGTAGCGGTATAGGCCTACAAGTGGCAAATGATTTAAGTGAACAAGGGCACGTTGTTCATGCGTATTCAAGATCACATAATGCGGATTTACGTACTTCCGTTCATTATCATGCTTGCGATATCTTAAATGATGAAATTTCAAATGAATTAGATGAGGTACATGGTTTAGTTTACTGTCCAGGCTCCATTAATTTAAAACCTTTCCAGAGTCTCTCGGTACAAGATTTTCATAGCGACTTCAATATCAATGTTGTAGGAGCGGTAAAAAGTATTCAAGCTTTTTTAAAGGTCATGAAGAAAACCGAAGGGGCTTCAATTGTTTTGTACAGTACGGTGGCCGTTAGTCAAGGTATGCCTTTCCACGCCTCAGTAGCTGCATCGAAGGGTGCTGTGGAAGGTCTCGTCAGATCTCTAGCCGCTGAGTTGGCACCACGAGTAAGGGTGAACGGTATAGCCCCTTCCATAACTGATACACCATTGGCCGGCAAGCTTTTATCAAATGAGGAGAAAAAAGAAAAATCCGGAGATAGACACCCTCTAAAACGCGTAGGAACGGTTGCCGATATCTCTTCCGCCACCACCTTTTTGTTATC
>JBCCIX010000368.1:0-4879 GCA_039028075.1 Bacteroidota bacterium
CCTACGTTTCCAGTGCGTATTGACTGCTTAGGCTCTTGCTTCAATTTTAACACGCCAATTTCATCCGCATCGTAAGTCTTACCTGTATTGACAAACTTAACCTTATCGCCTTTTTTGATTTCACCATTAAAAACGCGGAAATACACCTCTATACCCCGAAAAGAGTTAAAAACAGAGTCAAAGATCATAGCTTGTAACGGTGCATCAGGGTCACCTTTTGGAGCGGGTATTCTCGTAACGATCGCCTGCAGGATCTCGGTAATTCCG
Source organism: Bacteroidota bacterium (assembly GCA_039028075.1). Lineage (GTDB taxonomy): Bacteria > Bacteroidota > Bacteroidia > Cytophagales > Cyclobacteriaceae > Fulvivirga. The sequence continues at coordinate 268 of JBCCIX010000368.1, forward strand.
ATTCCCTCTTTAGCGCTGGCATGAATGATGTCTCCAGGATCACAGCCGATTAGTTCAACGATCTGATCCGTGACCTCCTCAGGCATGGCACTAGGAAGGTCAATCTTATTAAGCACAGGTATTATTTCCAGATCGTGTTCTAGCGCCAAGTAAAGATTTGAAATAGTCTGGGCTTCTATTCCCTGAGCTGCATCTACGATCAGTAATGCTCCTTCGCAAGCCGCAATCGATCTGGATACTTCATAAGAAAAATCCACATGACCCGGAGTATCGATTAGGTTGAGTACATAAGTGGTATCCTCCTGCTCGTAGTCCATTTGAATCGCGTGACTCTTAATGGTAATACCCCTCTCGCGTTCGAGATCCATATCATCTAAGAGCTGTTCTTGCATGTCGCGGTCGGAAACGGTACCGGTAGCCTGAAGCAATCGATCTGCCAACGTGCTTTTGCCGTGGTCGATATGCGCGATTATGCAAAAATTTCTTATGTTCTCCATCTGTACTATCTCGATCTTAGAAATCCGTTATCTTCGAATTTTGAAGCGCAAAAGTAGCTAAACCCTCAGACTAAGCAATGGGTAGCTAGGTGTTGGTAACTGGCTTGGGACTTAGGACAAAGGGCATAAAGGATGCAGATTATTTAAACCGTAGAAATTCAACTACACACGTGATACCAGCAGAACGAAAAAAACAGGATAATATAGCCGAATATCTCATTCATATGTACCAGACCGAAGATTTGATCCGGGCATTTGAATTTGATTTGAATAAAATCACTGAATATGTAATTAAGCATGTTCCACAAGAAGTGGAAAGGAAAGAATTGATCTTATTCTATGCCGAGATTATAATTAAAATGAGAGATGAAAACATCCAACAAACCGGTCATCTACAATCAACCCAAAAAATAGTTTCTGAACTTTTAACACTGAAAAATGAATTGCAAACAACGGATCAAAAATTTATAAAAATCTGGCGGGCAAGTGAAGGTATAATTCACAAATACGCAGAACAAAGTGGGGCAAATGAAATTCAAGTCTGCCTTAACGGAATATACGGTCTTTTGCTGCTCAGATTAAACGGTAACCCTGTTTCTGAAGAAATAAAGCAACACGCTGAACTCTACGGCGATATTTTATCTTACCTGAGTTACAAATACAAACAAAAACACTTCACTAATCCAAACTAGTCCAATTCGGTTAGTCGTGCCAAAAACTGATCTTCTTCGTTCACTAGCAAAATATCCGTAGTGAAACCCACTTTACTTGCCGTTTCCCTCAATGTGTTGGGGTCAACATACAGCCAATTGAACCAATTTCCTTTCAATCCATCATACTCATATTGATAAGATACTTCGCCCAATTTAGGATTAGAACTGAAATCCGGATGCAAATAGGTCAGATCACTTGAATCGAGAAGTATCTGTCCACCATCTTTGAGTAAGCGCCTTAGATGAGATAAAAATGGAAGGAGTCTATTGAACTTCTCCACAATACCGATACCATTCATAAGCAACAGTAAGGTATCGTACCTCATATCATTATAGCTCCAGATATCGCCTTGAACTATTTGTTGGACACCGAGAAGTGCTGCCACTTCGCAGGCATCCGCAGAAACCTCTAATGCTGTAATGTCAAGGTAATTTTGGGCTATGAGTGAAATAGCCCCGGTGCCGGCACCAACGTCCAGAGTTTTACCCTTACAGGAAGCTAGCGCCAATTTCTCTAGATCCGTGAGGTCTTCTTCCTCCCTAAAGAATACGGCGACTGGCATTTCCTCCGGATCGCCGTAAGAGTTATGGAGGGTCAAATGCGCATCTTCGTTCCCTATGAGATATTCTTTTAGCGCTGTTCCAAATACATCGGTGGCTGACAACTACTTCAAATAAGCGGCCGCCCGACCTTTAATTTCGTCTTTATTTAATTCTTGATTAGTGCTAACATAGGTGGTGGAAACAAGGTCGAAGAGCGCGTCTTCATCGTATCCCAATTTCCTCAAGACCTTAAGACAAAATTTCATCTCCTCTTTGTCAATTCTACCGTCAATCTTCATTACCATGACCAGGTTAGTCATTAGATCTACCTTCTCCTCCTGACTTAACTCGGTTAAGGATGGAAGCGTATCCTCAGCTTCCGTCATTTCAATCGCTTTTTCCACATCTTCGTCAGATACATTTTGTGATGCGCCTATTTCCCTGATCAGTTCTAATTCAGAACCATCCGCCTCTCCATCAATTTTTGCAAGTTGAACCAGAACGTTCAAATGTGGATTATCCGTCATGTTTACCTATACTTAATACGAGTGCAAATAAAAGGTTTCTTTTTGTGAATTCGAACGTATTGGGGTCAGGCAAATTTTTAACCGCGAAAAGAGTGCCTTTAAAGCAACTTAGAAGAGTTTTTTCTTTGAAGCTGAAAACTACTTCCCACCTACAATTTGGCGAGAGTAACTAATAGCTGCGCTTTGGAGGATCTGAAGCGTAGTTTATAGTAAGTGATTCCAAATCAAAACATCTTTTCTCGGTCGCCAGTAATTCGTATTTATCGGTTTAACGTAGTTTTACGAACGATGAATTTCCTTGCTCATGCCTTTCTTTCCGGTGAAGAAGATAAAGAGTTAATGGTAGGTAACTTTGTGGGTGATTTTATTAAGGGTAAACAATACGAAGACTATTCGAAAGGGATACAAAATGGGGTTTTAATTCATCGTGCTATTGACGAATACACTGATACTCATCCCGTAGTGTCACAAAGCAAAGACCGTTTACGTTTCAAATATCGCCATTACTCAGGGGTTATTGTAGATATGGCGTACGACCATTTTCTAGCCGCTAATTGGAGTGCATATCACGACACAAGTCTTCTGGACTTCACCTACCAAGTATATCATGAAATAGATCAGCGGCTCCTTTTTTTGCCTGACCGTTTCACGCACATGTTCAGTTATATGAAGCGCGATAACTGGCTCTTTCACTATGCTGAACTTGAAGGCATACACCGTGCGCTATCAGGAATGTCGAGAAGAACCACTTTCGACTCTAAAATGGAAGAAGCTACCCAGGATCTACAGGATCAATATAAAGATTTTGAGGCTGATTTTACCCAGTTCATACCGGACGTTATCCGATTCTCAGCGCAATGGTTAGAAAAGAACCTTTGACCTACCTCACCTCAAAATTCAATACTTCAGTGAAAGTATCCTTGGTAAACCTGATTGTATATTTTCCTTTTTCTGCATACACCAATTCCTGAGTCTGTTCCTTTTTCTTCTTTTTTACGGGTTTGCTTACCTTCAAATCCCAATCTGAACGATTAAAACCCATTTTCGCTTCCTTGCTGAAAGTGCGAATAACATTATCGTTATCATCCAATATTTGTAAGCTTATTGTACCTGGCGAACTAACAAAGTAATCTAAGCCTACTTTTGGCTCAAAAGGTTTAAGATACCCATATCTCTTTTCGCCCCATCGCTCAGAGTGTCTTATGCTTGCCTTAGAAAAAGCCTTTATTTCTACATCTTTTCCGGCTACAGCTTGCAAGGGTTTTACGTCAACCACATAAATACTGCGACCATGGGTGGCTACTACAAGCTCGTTATCTCTGGGATGGACTATCAGATCATAAGCAGCCACGTTGGGTATGGATGGTAGTAAATGCCAGGATTCACCCTTATCCATGCTTACGTAAGTTCCATTATCACTACTCAGGTAAAGAAGATTCGGATTAACCGGATCTTGTATCAAATCATTGACCACCATTTCCGGAAGATTACCTTTCACCGAAGTCCAGGATTTTCCATAATTCTCACTTTTGAACGCATACGTTGTAAAATCATCATTTCGATACCCGTTAAGTGTCAAAAATACTTCTGCCTTATTGTGAGGAGAAGCAAAAACGCTGCTTACCCATCTATTCTCAGGTAATCCGGCACTTATATTTATCCAGGAATCGCCGGCACTTCTTGTCATTTGTACGTACCCATCATCCGTACCGACATATAGTAGCCCGAACTGCAGTGGTGATTCCGAAATTTCCGTGATCGTTGAAAATGGCACGTTTCCTTGCGGTAGATTCTTTGTGAGATCGGGACTAATACGTTCCCAATTATCACCCTGGTTAAAGCTCCGGTAGAGTCTCTGGGCACCAAGGTATACTATGTCAGGATTATGGGAACTCAGCACCAGAGGTGTACGCCAGTTAAATCGCAACTTCTCTTCTCCTATATCGTGTTGAGGGGTAATTTTATCGGTCTTATTCGTGCGTCTACTTTTTTTATAATAATTGCCAAACTGGAAACCAGTATACACTAAGTCGCTGTTTCTCGGATCAGGGGCGATGAACATACCATCTCCTCCAAAGACACGTTCCCAGTGCTTAGTGCGGTTCGGTACGGACTTCGAAGAACCTACCAGAGAGCCATTATCTTGAAGTCCTCCGTAGACATTATAAGGTTTTTCCATGTCCACATTAATCGTATAAAACTGACCTACGGACATGTTATTGATATGTTTCCAATAAGCCCCACCATCATAACTTTCGTATAGGCCACCATCGTTTCCAAGACGCAAATGGTTTTCGTTTCCAGGATTTATCCAGAGCGCCTGATGGTCAAC
>JBCCIX010000369.1:0-4876 GCA_039028075.1 Bacteroidota bacterium
AACAAACACCTCAAACGTAGCGGAATTTACCGGTAGTGCACTGCGTGCCGTAAATGATTTGAATGAACTGTCCAATTCGGCGAACATAAATGTAATTGGCGCATATGAAATTGATAATTCATATCGCTTTATATCAGTTCCAGTGCAAGCGGGTTATGCTCTGGTAGATAAAAAGTTTGCCTTAACTATTTTAGGAGGTGTCTCCAATGATCTATTCATTAGAAAAACCGTAGAAGGCGACCTTGAGAACTTTGAAGAATTCAATTCAAATGAGGGTATTGACAGATATAATCTGACCGGGTTGCTAGGTACTGAATTTGGCTATCATCTAGGGGAGCATTATTTGATCGCCTTAACACCGCAGATCAGACAATCCATAAGTACAACTACCATCTCTGGTGAGACCGTCCGGCCTACGTTTTTTGAGTTCGGTTTCAGGTTCAAATATTTATTAAAGTAGATAGAAGAGTTTTTCCAACCCTTTGGTCGATGGTAGTGTCTTAAAGACGAATCCAAAAACAAAGACATGAAGAAGAAAAAGCTAATTCAAGGAGACTTGAAAGTCATTGGGTTGCAAGTTTTTGTTTTTGTGACCTTGCTGGTAATTATATCTACGCTGTTAGGAAGTTGCACCGATGAGTGTGAGGTTCAGCAGCGTTACACTTACTTTGAACCTGTGTACACGAGTATGAGTGACATCCGAAATTCGGTAGATGTTATGGCCCCCCAAGACATCCATCAGGTCGGCAAAATTTTTTTTCAGAATAACACTCTTTTTATAAATGAGCCTAATGAAGGCATCCACGTGATTGATAATGCCGATCCGGCAAACCCCAATCCGATTGCTTTTATTACTGTTCCGGGCTCTTTTGACCTCGCCGTACAAGGCAATATCCTATTTACCGACAGCTACATCGATCTGGTAGCGTTGAATATTTCCGATCTTACCAATGTCACCGAGGTAGGTAGGCTTGAGCACATTTTTGATAATTATAATTCGTACGGGTTTTATGCCGATGAAACCCTTGGCGTAGTAACGGACTGGGCTGAGTCTACCACCGTCGAAGTTTATGAGTCGGACTGTAATACTGATATTTCTCCTTGGGGTGGTTTTTACGTGGAGAATGGAATTGCTGTTACAGACCAAGCTAGTTTTAGTTCAACCGCTGCGGTGGCACCTTCCAATCCTGGTATCGGTGGTTCTATGGTAAGGTTCGCATTAAGTGGCAACTTTTTGTTCGCTATCGATAGGGATGAACTACAACCTGTGGATGTAAGTTCACCCTCAACTATGACTACCGGTACCAGAACTCATATTGATTGGGGTATTGAAACGATTTTTCCTTCGAATGGCGTGTTATTCATCGGAGCTCAGGCAGGAATGCATATCCTAGATATTGCAGACCCCTTAAATCCTTTTGAAATATCGAGGTATCAGCACGTGAGAAGTTGCGATCCTGTAGTGGTAGACGGCGATTTCGCCTTTGTAACGTTACGGTCAGGTACTGCATGCCAAGGTTTCACCAATCAATTGGAAGTAATTGATATCTCTAATTTGGAAACCCCAGAACTTTTACATGTGTACGCCATGGACAATCCGCATGGCTTAGGAAAAGATGGCGATGCTTTGTTTATATGTGATGGAAGTTCAGGTCTAAAAATATACGATGCCTCAGATGTGAGTGTCCTTGATCAAGCGCAGTTGGCACATTACGATGATATCCAGGCCTTCGATATTATACCGTTTAACCACGTGGCAATGATGATAGGAGAGGATGGTCTTTTTCAATACGACTATTCGAATCTGAACGATATCAAGTTATTAAGTCATATTCGGATTTCGGTAGAATGAAGCACAAGTTGGTATTTGTAATCCTACTATGCCTACTGGTTGAAAATGCCTTTACTCAGGAGGGTAAGGTCTGGTTAAAAAACGGCAGTATTCTTTACGGAAGTTTACAACGTTTAGATGCAGATCATGTGCAATTGCTGGTGGATGAAAATTTAGTATCATTCCCACTACATAAAGTGCGTGCTGTGGTACTAAAGAAAAGAAAGCAGTTGGATGAGCTTGGTGCTATTGACCAATCTGTTTACAAAAGTGTGGGTAGAACGCATCAAAGAGGACTAGAAAAAGGTATGCAGATCGGCGTGCTTCACGGTAGAGAAAACTCCGAGGCATCCACGAGAGAAACGATTTCAGTAACCCTACTGGCGAATTACAGATTTAATCAATTTGTACAACCTGGTATTTCTGTCGGATATGATCATCATGATGAGTTCGCAATATTTCCCATTCTAATGACATACAGAGCTAATTTAACGGGTAGATGGTCTACCCCTTTTATCTATGCAGGTCTCGGCTATGGCTTTGCTGAGCTTTTAGAGAAAGAAGACGCGGATACTTCGGTCAATAACATAGATGGCGGGTTAAATACGCAGCTTGGCCTTGGTTACCGATGGAGAAATGAAAAAATTGGCTTTGAATTTGCGGTAGGATGGAAGCATCAAAAAGTCGATTTGGATTATAAAAATTTTGAATCGTTCTGGACTCAAAGCGAAAATAATATAACTTTGCATCGATCTATCAATCGGGCGGAATTTAAGTTAGGTATTATTTTTTAAACTATGAGCCGCAGGTAAAGTCTAAGAAAATAGAAGGATCCTGTTACTTTTTTGAATTTGCAAGTATAAAAAACCGATATGAGCACCTATCAATTACAACTAAAAAAACTAGCGTGGCGTTACATTGTCGTAGCTGCCGTTTGTGTTTTGCTGATCATCATAATGTAAAGTATCACATAGCTTCTATCTGATTAAATACCTCCTCCCAGTTCTTATTCATTTGTGTTAAACGAGCTGTGGATTGAGTGTATTTAGTATTCACCTCTTCTAGTTTATGAGGATCACCGTAGACGCTGGGTTTCGCCATTTGATCTTCAATATTTTTAAGTTCAATTTCCAGTTTCTTAATGGAAAGACCTAAGTCTTCCAGTTCTTTCTCCAGCTTTTTACGCTCTTTTTCTTGAGAAGTTATTTTTGGCTTAGTGCTTTTTGGTTTTTCCGACCTCTGATGGGCTGGCTTTACGTCTGCACTTTTACTGATGATTTCATTCTTCCAGTATTCATATTCTTCAAAAGTACCGGGATACTCTTTGATCTGCTTGTTTTCAATATACCAGATCTTATTGGCCACCTGTGATACGAAGTGTCGGTTATGCGATACGACTACGAACGAACCTTGGTATTGCTGAAGTGCTTGGATAAGAATATTTTCAGATATAAAATCCAGGTGATTGGTGGGCTCATCCAACAATAAGAAATTAGCTTCGGAGATCAGGGTCTTAGCTAACGCCACTCTTGATTTTTCCCCTCCTGAAAGTACTTTGATCTTTTTAAATACATCGTCATCACTAAACAAAAAGCAGCCTAAAACCTGACGCAACTCAAGTTCCGTTTTTTCTGAGCCCGCTTGCTTTAATTCCTCAAGAACTTCATTGTTAACCTGAAGCGCTTCAAGCTGATGCTGGGCATAAAAACCGTAAATGACATTATACCCTTCTTCACGCTTGCCCCTCACCGGCTCACTACCTGCAATTATCCTTAACAGCGTAGATTTACCTTTTCCATTAGCTCCAATCAAGGCTATTTTGTCTCCCCTTTCAATTGAACAGGTTGTATTTTGAAGTATTTCCAATTCACCATAAGATTTAGAGATAGTGTTAAGGTGCATGATATGCCGACCGGATTTCTGCCGAAAGTTAAATTTGAAATTGACGGCGGCGTGTTCGTCTACTACCTCTTCAATTTTTTCTATTCTGTCCAGCGATTTGACACGTGACTGGACTTGACGTGCTTTTGTGGCCTTGGCGCGAAATCGCTCTATAAACCGCTCGGTTTGACGTATTTTTTGCTGCTGGTTTTCGTAAGCATTTTTCTGTATTTCGGACCTAAGCTCTTTTTCTTTCAAATAAAAATCATAGTTTCCCTCATACGAAGTAAGCTCACAATTTGCCACCTCTACAATTTTGGAGACACAGTTATTAATAAAAAGCCTGTCGTGTGAAACTACGATTACTGCACCTTCGTACGTGCGAAGATAGTTTTCAATCCATTCAATGGAAGGCAGGTCTAGATGGTTCGTAGGTTCATCCAGCATGAGTAGCGATGGCTTTTCCAGCAGTAGTTTAGCCAACATTACCCGCATGCGCCAGCCACCTGAGAATTCTCGTAAAGGCCTTTGTAAATCTGGCGTTTTAAAACCAATACCTTCAAGTATTTCCTCGGCCTGGGCCTGCATGCTATAGCCATCCAATGCTTCAAACCTCTCCTGCAACTTGGCCAGCTTTTCTACTAAAGCATCAGAGTACTCCTCCTCCATTTTTTTGAGTATAGTATCTATTTGCTTTTGCACCTGTAAAGCTTCGCCGAAGGCCTGCATAGCTACCGCCAGAATACTATCATCGGTCAAATAACTGAGTAAGTCCTGGTTTAAAAAACCAAGCGTACACTCGTTACTTTTACTTATTGACCCTCCGTCGGGAAGGTAATCTCCGTTGATTAGCTTTAATAATGTAGATTTACCTTTACCATTGAGACCTATCAACCCGATTTTATCCTTGGGTTTTACATGTAAAGAGGCATTTTCATAGATGGGTCTTCCTCCGATATAGTACGAAAGATTATTTATGGCTAGCATACTGGCAAAACTATCTATCTCAGCTATCTGAAAAAATCAAATGAACACTTACTTTTAGACTTCGTAAGTTATATCGAACTTTATAATTATGAACCAACTAAAACATAGTGCAGTAGCGGCTTTTATGATCACTCTAAGTAGTTTGCTGTCTTGCAATGTAAAATCAGATCCTAAAGA
>JBCCIX010000370.1:0-4863 GCA_039028075.1 Bacteroidota bacterium
AGAATTCTTGGGCTTTCCAATGAGGCTAAATCAAGCTTTTTCAGCTCCAATCGCCATTGAACAGCCGGCCTTTGTTTTTTATCATCTGTCAGGTAGACCGAATCCCCTTCGCTGCAGAGCAATCGATTACTGGACCTATGCAGAAGATTGACCATACCACCCTTGGTTTTGACTAAGGTCCACTTTACATCACTGTTCCTCCCTTCAACACCGGTGGTAGTTGTATTCACTCCGAGGTAACTCGTGGCTCTTAGCCTTTTATGATTTTGATCTGACGCGGCATCTAAATAGAAAAAGCCATCTGCGAGATTCGTTTTTCGCCAGAGATTCACGTTGTGAACCGAAGTTTTGTGAAGTCTTATCCGACTATTATCAATTACTAAAGACTGACCTTCTGAATTGGTTATCGAGTAAAGACCAATACCCTTGGCATTAACCGAAAAATTCTGCGCAATAATCGGGCATGACCCTCCCGAGATCATTATCCAAATGATTAAAACAAGTTTTCTCACAAGTAACGTGTGTTTAGGTTTTTCTGAAAACTACTTTTTCAAGCCTCAAAAAAGAGGGTCATGTCAGCCCCCTTTTTGAAGCATTTCTTATGAAGAAGAAAAAATATCTTACCAACCGAAGTTTTGCACCAAACTCGGGTTAGCTTCTCTCGCTAAAAATGGGATTGGGAATACGTAATGTCGGTTACTTGGTGTACCTCGCCTTTCGTAACTCGAGTTGATTTCTTCAACTAGGTTTCCAAAACGTTGACAATCGTAGTAATACTGGCCCTCGTATGCTAATTCCAGTTTTCTTTCAACGAAAATAGCATCTCTCAATTCGGCTTGAGTAATCGGAAGCGTAATCAAATCACGATTAGCCCTCGCCCTCACCGCGTTGATACCTTCTATCGTTGCGTCAGTTGGTGCTCCACCAGACTCATTAAGTGCTTCTGAATGCATAAGTAACACATCAGCATATCTTAGGCTAATCCAGTCATTGCCATAATCAAACGCTGAAGTAGCAGAAGTAGATCCACCAGAACCCATCACAAGATCGGTTAAGAGTTTTCTGACCTTAACCTGATCAAATTGGTTGGTGTCTCCCCATCTTACCGTATCATCATTTGAATCAACATAAAAAGTCAGGAAAGTAAAATCTCTGCGAGGATCATCGTCCTCTGTATTGTCGTTAAAGAAAGTGAAAAACTCTTGTGGTACTTCGTTTAAGTTAAATGAGAAAGGTGTTGGACCTGTTCGTACGATTCCATTATCCGCAACGATCCTGTTTCCTTCTTCATCCGTACCAATTGCCGCTGAGTTAATGTACTTAATTGAAAATATTACTTCTGTGTTTTCAATTTCGTTAGCTTCTGAAAAGACATCTTCAAAATTGGCTTCTAACTCATAACCAAGATCCATTACCTTTTGACATTGACTAGCCGCCAAGCCCCAAAAACTTGGATCCCCGTCTTCAAGCACACCGGTTACTGTATTAAGTTGTTTTCCAGCTCGTTGTAAATACACCTTAGCCAATAAGCCTGCAGCTGCACCCATCGTAGCTTTGCCTGATAAGGTTGCTGGATACGATTCTGGTAAGTTAGCCTCTGCGAAGATCAAATCTTCGATGATGAAATCATAGATATCCTCCCGACTTCTTTGTACATAAAACTCACTATCAGTATTGGCAATTTGAGCCGAATCCAGTACTAATGCATCATCTATGGTTGCCGGTGCCTGCGTAACTAATGGCACGTTGGCAAAATTTCTTACCAGGTAAAAATAGGCGTAGGCTCTCAAAAACCTGAGCTCTCCCTCTGCATTCAACCTTACGTCATCTGGCAATGGCGAAACTTCTAACGCTTCTAGCGCTCCATTAGCTCTACCTACGATATTATATAAAGGTCTCCACCAATTATTCCAGATAGAGCCGAAATTGTCCTCATAATTCAGGAATCTATATTGATTTCCGAAGTTCCAGGTCAGTGAACCGGCCACCATATCGGTATACGATATGACTTGCTGTAGATTTCTAGCTTGAATACCGTCATAAACTCCATTAAGGGCAACCAAAACATCATCCTCATTTTGAAAGAAGTTGTTAGGGGTAAGCACCGTAAACACCTCTTCTTCCAGGAAATCTTCACATCCAAAGGAGACTCCTACAAAGAGTATAAGCACTAAATATATTCTTTTCATTTTCGTCTTATTTATTTTTTACTATTTATGATTGGTGTAAATAGCTCGATTAAAAACTTACTTGGACTCCAACTGTGTAAGACCTTGGAATAGGGAATGAAGTACGATCTTCACCTATATTAGATGGTCCACCTGATGCTGTAGAATTAGCATCCGGATCGAATCCTGTATATTTTGTCCAAGTGAATACATTCTGTGCACTGGCAAAAACGGACAAACTCTTAACGCCTTTTACTTTAGGAAACTTGTAAGCCAACAGGATATTTTGAAGCCTTAGGAAACTTCCATCTTCTATAGCAACATTATTACTTGTTGTACTGGCATCCAGTGCAGGAAATTCCGCGTTGGGGTTTTCTGGCGTCCAGTAATTATCAATCAAGTCACGAGACATATTATTTCGGATAACTTGGGTTTGCAAGGCTCTCCGGTTACTTTCATTGTATATCTGACCGCCATAAAACCCATAGAAAGCAAAACTCAAGCTAAATGCCTTATAACTAAAGTCGTGTGAAAAACCGTACGTAAACTGTGGAGTAGGATCGAAGACAATTACCTGATCATCTCCATTGAGGAGACTGTCTCCATTTTGGTCAACTTGTCGGAACTCTCCTAATTGCGCGCCATCAATAGGATATGCTTCCAACTCTTCCGGGGTACGGATAATACCATCTATTTCAATTGCTCTTCGAACACCAATGGGGTTTCCTATCCTCCAATCATTAGCAGGATCTCCATTCCATTTCGTTACCTCATTGCTGTTGAAAGAAATATTTCCTGAGACAAACCATTTGAAGTCTCCATCAGAAATCACTCTGGCTTCTACACCCAGCTCCAAACCTCTGTTTTCGAGCTCGCCTACGTTGATGTTGGCGTTAGATAGTCCTGAGGTTTCAATCAAGGAGGCACTCGCAATTAAATCTTGGGTCGTTTTCTTGTAAACGTCAACGGTTAAATCAACCCGGTCATTAATTAAGCCGATATCCAAACCTACATTTGAAGAAACCAGGGATTCCCACCCAAAATTAGGGTTAGATAATCTACCCACCCTAACTCCGGGAGCAAGTGCCGTTCCTAAGGTGTAGTTGGCAAGATTAAATGTAGCTAATGAATTGTATAAACCAATGTTACTGTTACCCGCTGATCCATAACTCGCCCGCAGCTTAACGAATGTTACTATATTACTTTGTGGGAAGAAGGGTTCTTCAGAAAGTTTCCACGCCACAGCAGCTGAAGGAAAGAAGCCCCATTGATTGTCTTCGGCAAATCGGGAGCTTCCATCATATCTTCCGGTTAAGGTAAGAAGGTATTTATTATCATATGAATAATTTACCCTGCTAATGAAGGAGGCTATCGTCCATTTGTTTTTAAAAGAATTGCCTAAAATATTCGTTCCTGCGCCAATATTATTGTTTTCATACGCATCGGTAAAGAAACCATTGGCTTCGTTTGAAAACCCTTCCGTCGTTTGTCCTTCCAGCGTGAATCCGGCTAAAACTCCGATATTATGCCTGGCAAAGGTTTTATCATAAGTAGCAATATATTCATTGATGAAATAAGAACTAATATTTTGACTATTGGTAGCTTCTCCATCAATAAGACCCCCAAGAATCGTCGTTCGAGGCTGATACGTGTTGAATTTAGTATTAACCAAGTTAGCACCTATCGAAGTTTTGAATTTAAAACCATCAAAAGGTGTGAATTCTAAGAAAAGCTTACCAACTCCTCTCGTTTGCCTCCTTTGGTTAAGATACTGCGTTGCCGCTGCCACTGGATTTTCTCTACTTTGCGAACCCGGTAGAAGGTTTTCAACGAAATCTCCATTTTCATCAAAAATAGGTAGCGTTGGCATCATTTTGAGTGCGGCATTGATGGCTGAAAAACCGTCACCCTCCAGGGTTGCATTTTCTCCAACTGAATTTCTGTCGTCACTACTCACCACAATATTGAGCCCTACGTTTATCCAATCTTTTACTTCGTAAGTATTATTCAAATTCAGACTTAATCTAGAATAATCACTTCCTTCTAATATCCCCCTATGATCTAAGTAATTAAGGGATACGGCGTAAGTACTTCTTTCAGACCCTCCTGATAAACTCAAGTTATGATTTTGCTGTAAACCTGTTCGTGAGATCTCATCAAACCAGTTTGTATTACCTGCATTTTCTGGTAACGGGTTCAATTCACTAGAACCATTGTAAAATACGTTCGCTGGATCAACTCCATTCGCTAATTCCCATTCCGTATAAAATTGGGCAAACTCAGGACCATTCATAAGATTGAGGTCGGTGTCTGCAGTCTCAAAAGAGAAACGATTGTTGTAAGATAGTATTGGCTTACCGGCCTTTCCGGTTTTTGTAGTTACCAGAACCACTCCGTTTGCACCTCGCGCACCATAAATAGCCGTAGCAGAAGCATCTTTGAGGATCTCAACAGACTCAACATCCTCAGCAGGTATATTATCTACGTCGCCAACGGGTATTCCATTTAATATGTAAAGCGGTTGAGTACTACTATTGATAGAACCGACACCTCGAATTACGATGTTCATTCCACCCCCAGGCGCAGCCGAGTTGGTTCTAATGGTCGCACCGGCAACTCGTCCCTGTAGTGCCTGATCTATCGTAGGCACCGGCCTTTCGACCAAATCTTCACTTTTTACCGATGAAACAGCACC
>JBCCIX010000371.1:0-4859 GCA_039028075.1 Bacteroidota bacterium
AGAAATAAACAGCGTTTATAAAAATTAATTGGTTTTGAACGAATCGTTCACCATCTTGCCAGCAGCTAATTTAGAAACCACCATGAGAAAAATTCAATTATTGCTTATGCTTGCAGGCGCGGCATTTTTTCAGGCCTGTACTAGTACCTCCACCACCGAAGAAGCGACACAACAAATGAATAGACCGGATGCACCTGTGGCCCTCAAGGCAGATACTTTACTAAAAGAACACGGACAAACCCGAGCAGATCCTTATTTCTGGATGCGATTGTCAGACGAGCAGAAAAATGCTGAGAGTCCGGACGACCATACGCAGCAAGTTATAGACTATCTAAACGAAGAAAACGACTACACCCAAAAGGTTATGTCTCACACCAAGGATCTACAGTCACAGCTCTACGATGAGATCGTGGGTAGGATCAAGCAAACCGACGAATCCGTACCCTATCTGTCTAATGGGTATTATTATTATACCCGCTATGAGCAAGGTGGCGAATACCCGATCTATTGCAGGAAAAAAGGAAGCCTGGATGCGGAGGAAGAGGTAATGATGAATGTAAATAAAATGGCAGAAGGTTATGGTTACTATTCAGCGTATCCCGCCGGTGTTTCTCAGGACAACAAAATTGTGGCAATCGCTGAGGACACGCTGAGCCGTAGGATTTACACGATACGTTTT
This sequence comes from Bacteroidota bacterium, assembly GCA_039028075.1. Classification (GTDB taxonomy): domain Bacteria; phylum Bacteroidota; class Bacteroidia; order Cytophagales; family Cyclobacteriaceae; genus Fulvivirga. The sequence continues at coordinate 680 of JBCCIX010000371.1, forward strand.
AAGAATTTGGAGACCGGTGAATTCCTGGAAGACCGCATTGAGAATTCTTACGGAGGAGGGGCCTGGGCTAATGACAACAAAACCTTCTTTTACGGGACCAAGCATCCCGTCACACTGCTACCGGAAAAGATCTACAAGCATACGTTAGGCGAAGATAGCGCCAACGATCCGATGATTTATCAAGAGGTGGATGACACGTTTTATACCTACGTTTACAAAACTAAATCCGATAAGTACATCGTCATTGGTAACTCAAGCACATTAGTGAGTGATTATCGAATTCTATCTGCCGATAATCCCGATGGTGAATTCAAACAGTTTATCCCACGTGAACCAACGGCACACGAGTATAGCATCTCGCATTTTGAGGATAAGTTCTACATCATAACCAACCGTGATGCCCCTAACTTTAAATTGATGGAGGTTTCTGAAACCAATACCGCTGAAGAAAATTGGAAGGAAGTCATTGCACACCGTGAAGATGTCCTGTTGGAAAACCTGGAGATCTTTGCTAATCACATGGTGATAGACGAACGAAAGGATGGATTGACCAACTTAAGGATCATTAACCAAGCGACTGGCGATGAGCATTATCTGGACTTTGGAGAACCTGCTTATACTGCCTACATCTCAAGGAATGATGAGTTTAATACCACTACACTGCGTTATGGCTATACGTCAATGACCACACCGAATTCGACTTTTGATTATAATATGGAATCGAAGGAGAAAACGCTGATGAAGCAACAAGAAGTAGTTGGGGGGCATAACCCGGAGGAATACATTACAGAAAGAATTTGGGCTACCGCACGGGATGGTGTAAAAGTGCCCATCTCTATCGTGTATAAAAAAGGATTCAAAAAGGATGGAGACGGTCCGTTGTTGCAATACGGCTATGGATCCTATGGGGCTACCATCGATGCCAGTTTTAGCTCCGTCCGACTAAGCTTGTTAGACCGGGGTTTTGCCTATGCGATCGCGCACATTAGAGGAGGTCAAATGATGGGACGGCAATGGTATGAAGACGGTAAAATGTTTAACAAAATGAACACCTTTAATGATTTCATTGATTGCTCTAAATTCTTAATCGAGCAAAAATACACTTCGAAGGAGCACCTTTATGCGCAAGGAGGAAGCGCGGGTGGCCTTCTGATGGGTGCCATCGTTAACTTGGCCCCGGAACTTTACCGTGGCGTGCTAGCTGCGGTTCCTTTTGTAGATATTATGTCTACCATGTGGGACGAGAGTATCCCTCTTACCACAGGAGAATTTGACGAATGGGGAAATCCTAAAGACCTTGAATCTTACGAGTATATGCTCTCGTATTCACCGTATGACAATGTCGCGGCAAAAGACTATCCCAACATGTTGGTAACCACCGGGCTGTTTGACTCACAGGTGCAGTACTGGGAACCGGCGAAATGGGTAGCCAAACTCAGGGACCTGAAAACCGATGATAACCTATTGATCCTGGATACAGATATGGAAGCAGGGCACGGAGGTGCTTCGGGAAGGTTTAAACGCTATAAGACGACTTCATTGCAATATGCGTTCTTGCTGGATTTAGAAGGGATAAAAGAGTAGTGAACTAAAGAAAGAACCCGTGACCTTAACCAGTGTAGAGTCACGGGTTTCTTATTTCGTGATCCATTTTTTTAAAGAGCAACCGCAATACGAACCAGTTTCGCGTGGCCGATATTCATGGCAATCGCTTCAGTAAGCCACGTTAACACCATATTCCTTGAGCATATCGTGTAATTGATCAACATAAGCATCTAGCTTTTTATTCAACCTAGCAGGAGTTACCAATTTCAAGGTGCTATTGAATGAATGTAATTCCTTGACCTCTTTATTGATGACTGTTCCAGGCACAAATTCGTCGGATTGGATATGAATATAGATATGATTAAGCGAGTATTGACCCATATTTCGCTCTTTATTGTAACGCACATATTTACCAACATCAAATTCATCACTGAAGGCATAGGCCTCTGACCGCTCTTCAGGTGTAAGCTGCTTTAACATAGCTTCAATGGAAGCAATAGATGTTTCCTTTTGATCACCATCCAGAAATTTTCCATCATTTGTAATAGTAATGGTCATACTAGTGGTTGACCGTTGATAAGGTAGCGCTTTCGCCCGCTGTTCATCAGTCATTTGGCTATGAAGTTGCCACATGGTGTACATGTCTTTGGCTTTGGTTACAAAATCATAAGCAGGGTAAGTGTTGTAGTGCCTGGCCAGGGTATTGTAAGCATCCACAATGTTTTGAGGTTCAGGTTTCACCACCTGTTCCTTAGTGTTTGATTCTTGATGTAACAGGATCACCTCTCTTTTACTAAAAGAAAACAATGTTAATACGACTACGGGAATGAGTAAAGCACCTATGAAAGCAGCTTTGCGTTTTGTGGTTTGAGTTTTCATGATCATAAACCGTTGTTTTAAGTGTGAGTAATTAAAAGTATTGACTAAACTATTCGCATGATCCCGAGTAGATAAGGTCAAGATCAGGTCTTGATATTTAGCGGTCCTTGCTCCTTTTTGGAGAACACCTTGATCTGCTAAAAATTCATGATTCAGTTTAATGCTTGTTTTGAAAAAATATATAATCGGGTTAAACCAGAATACGATTTGAATCAATTCTGCAAATAGCACATCTAAAGAATGTAACTGCCTGGCGTGTATTTCTTCATGCCATTTGATCTCGTCGGCAATTTTTCTTGATTGATACTCTTTATTACTGTAAAAGACATAGTTCAGGAACGTGTGTGGAATAACACTTTTGGCCACAAGCACATCGACTATCCGTCTTTTTAAAACCTTATCACTAACCCGGATTCTGTTCACTATTTTTATCAGATTAATGAGGAACCTAAGGCTGAAAATAATTACACCCAAACCGTAGATGCCCCACAAAAGAATAGGCAAGTAATCCAATCCATAATCATGGGTAACGGCTCCCTCGGTTGATGGTATAAATGTGTTAAATTCCCCGGTAGTAGAAGATACGATCGGGGCATTCACTTCTTTAAAGGTGGTAAATGTAATGATAGGAATGATGAACGAGATAACCACAGCGAGCAAGAGATAGCCACGCTTGAAATAGTGCAGGTTTTCTCTCTCCAGGAAGACCTTGTAAAAAAGGAAAAATACAATTAGGCAGGCGCCCGAGTCAAGTAGATAGCTCAACATAACTATTTATTTTTGAGTTGATCATCAATAATTGATTTCAGGTTTTTTAACTCCTCTTTACTTAGATCAGCTTGCTGTGTAAAGAATGAGGCAAATTGAGAAGCACTGTCATTAAAGAAAGATTTAATGAATCCCTTCATTTGTTTCGATGAATAATCTTCTTTAGAGATAAGGGGGCGATATTCCCTGGATTTCCCATAAAGCGTGTAGTCGATGTATCCTTTGTCCTTCATCCTTTTTAGTAGGGTGGCAATCGTGGTGGTAGCCGGCTTTGGCTCCGGATACGCTTCTAAAAGATCTTTCATAAACGCTCTCTTCAGCTGCCATAAATATTGCATCAGTATTTCTTCTGCTTTTGATAATCCCATGCTCTATAGTTTTAGAGGTTATTCTACAAATATAGAATGAATACTTAATTCTACAAATGTAGAGATAAAAAATTGAAGTCATTGCAGCTTTAAATGTCCGCTACGAATCTAAAATAGTTGATGGCGGTTGCTGATATCTGTATACACCTAGAAGATCGTGCTTATTTATAGTTCTGGTGGATAAACTTACTTTTATTTATTCGTGTACGTTATCCTAAGTCATCTCACAACGGAGTGGAGAGATCTTTTTCAGCAACACAAGTTGCCTCTTTCTTAATGGCAAGATTCCTCCTCCCGATAGACCATATAGACCATCGGGATACGGAATGACTTTTGAATAATTCAGGTCGAAAGTTCAACTGGGCTCTCGCTAATAGGTCCAGGGACTTCTCTATCTAAAATCTGTTGCATCTATCGCTTGTAAATGTTATTTCTGCTTAACATAACTGCCACAATTTCATCAGCAAGCCTTAAGAAATCCTTGTAGGAATTATTCGACAATACCACAACCGTTTTATCCTGCTCCACCAACCTTAAAATAATGGCATAATATCCAGGCCAGGCTCCGGTATGGTAGGCGATTGGCTCAAACCCCTTTTCATCTATTGTAAAAAACCCAA
>JBCCIX010000372.1:0-4839 GCA_039028075.1 Bacteroidota bacterium
AATATAAACCATAAACCAAGTTAGCAATGCAATGGGTAATTTAGGATTATTTAATTGGGGGATCATTATAGGGTATTTATTGGCAAACCTCCTTCTTGGATTTGTTTTGTCCAAAAGGGTGTCAACCGCAGAGGATTTCTACCTGGGGCGAAGGACTACTCCCTGGTGGGCGATTGGTATTTCCGTTCTAGCGACCTATGTGAGCGCCATGACTTTTTTGGGAGGCCCGGCCTGGTCATATGGTTCGGGCCTATCAGTAATTGCCATTCACTTGAACTATCCTTTGGTAATTATTGTAGTGATCGCGCTTTTCGTACCCTTTTTCATGCAGACAGGCCTGGTGTCTATTTATGAATACCAGGAAAAACGTTTTGGTAAGTTATCGAGAAGTGTTATTGCAATTATCTTCTTGATCACTCAATTGCTTTCTTCTGCCACTGTGTTAGTTGCTTCGGCTTTTGTTATTTCATATATCACAGGGATCGCAGTGATTCCGAGCATCGTCATTGTGACGGTAGTTACTCTCATCTATACCTCCCTGGGAGGAATGACCGCTGTGATCTGGACGGATGTGTTACAGTCAGCCATATTTCTGATCGGAGGATTTATCGTCCTTTTTGTGCTGTTGGGAGAGATGCCGAGTTCATTGGGGGAAACCTTGTCCTCTCTCAAACTGAAGGGAAAGATCAATCCTATTGATACCAACTTTGACTGGGCCTTGGATACCACGATTTGGACAGGGGTGGTTGCTATGACAATCTATCACGTTACGGTGTATGGTGCCAATCAGATGATGATGCAGCGTACATTGGGAGCTAAAAACATTGGGGATGCCAAGAAGTCGCTAGCCCTGATGGGCTTTGCTGCGTTTTTCATTTATTTCCTCTTTCTATTCATTGGTATCTTATTTTTTGAATATTACCAGGGAAAGGAGTTTGAGAATATCAACAACATCACGCTTGTATTTGCATCCGAGAAAGCTTTTCCCGGTTTTATCGGCCTAATCGCGGCGGCAGTGCTGGCAGCAAGCATGTCCAGTCTATCTTCTGCACTCAATTCCTTTTCAACAATTTCCACTCAAGGATTTTACCAGAAGTATTTCAGGCCTAATGAAAGCGAGGGGCATTATCTGCGAGTAGCACGAATATCTACAATTTTTTGGGCCATGCTGATTGTTGTCCCAGCAATCGTTTTTGCCGGAAATACAGATAGTGTGCTCAGGCTCCTAACCAAAGTAGGATCGTATTTCGTCGGGGCAAAATTGGCCATGTACGGGCTTGGATTTTATTCAAAACACACCACAGAAAGAGGTTTGTTGATTGGAGTAGTAGCTGGATTTCTTTGCTTGGCTTATGTATCCATTTATACGGAAATTGCCTGGCCGTGGTATGCCGTCATAGGAGCCGGGGTGAACGTTGTCGTTTCGTTATTGGCCAGCTTATTACTCGATGGATTCCAGAAAGAATGGTCCCTCTACTCTGTTCCCGGCCAGAAGGCAAAGTTCAAAGCTGAAGGTCTTCCTGAGAAAGAAAATGGCTGGTTTGTGATCCCGGGTAAACTGGATAAAGTGTCCTATGTGCTAATGGGTTTCTTTGTTTTTACTATTGTATTCCTACTACTACTCACTTCATTATCATGAAGCCCGAATTGTTTATTCATAAAAAAGGGACCATCCTTGGAGAGGGGCCGGTATGGGATCATAGAAATAACACATTTTGGTGGGTGGATATTCCGAATGGATTGATTCATCGACGAGACTGGAATGCTGATGAAGATAAGGTTTTTGATATTGGTCAGATGGTAGGAGCTGCTATTCCTTGTCAAAATGGCGATCGGCTCATTCTGGCGATGCTGCATGGATTTGCCTTCTTTGATCCTAATACCGGTAACCTTGAGCAGATTCTCGACCCTGAGGCTGATAAACCTAGTAATAGATTTAATGATGGTAAATGTGATCCATATGGCAGGTTATGGGCCGGTACCATGTGCATTGATCCTCCGCGAGATCCAGCAGGTAGTTTGTACTGTTTAGACAACGATCTCAACCTGAAAACCAAAATGACCGGTGTTCGGGTTTCGAATGGATTGGCGTGGAATAAAGCATCAGATCGAATGTTCTATATCGACACTAGAAATAATCACATCATGTCTTTTAACTATGATTTGGAAAGTGGAGAAATCAAGCAGACCGATGATCTGTTGAAGTTTGACGCACTGCTTCCTGATGGTATGACCATTGACGAGGACGATAATCTATGGGTAGCCTTTTACTCCGGAAAGAGAGTCTGCTGTTTTGATTCAAAGAATGGAGCAAAACTAGAGCAAGTAGAAATGCCCGTTTCAAACCCCACATCCTGCACCTTTGGGGGACAAGACTTGGACACACTCCTAGTAACAACCGGAAATCATCCGGAAGAAGATCGAGCGGGGGCAGTCTTTGCCTTTAATCCTGGAGTAAGAGGAGTACCAACCAATTTTTTCAATCATGGATAAAGTTGCCTTGGTTACAGGTGGGAGCGGTGGAATAGGATCCGAACTGTGTCGTCAGTTTGCAAGAAGTGGGTATGCGGTCATTGTCAATTACAATTCCAATGAAACCAAGGCCAAAAAAGTGCTTTCTGAATTGCGCGGATCCAGCCATTCAATGTACGGGGGATCCATTACGTCTTCGGATGATCTTACGGAAATGGCTGAGTTTGTTAGTAAGAAGTACGGAAAGCTCGATGTACTGGTCAATAACTCAGGAGTGACTCAACCGGTACCTCACAATGACCTTGAAGGGCTCAATGATGAATTATTTGATCATATCCTGTCAGTCAATGTGCGCGGGACCTTTGCTACCATTCGGGCTTTTCATCCACTACTGCATAAAGGAACCCATTCCATAGTGGTAAACATTTCATCCATTGCAGCCAGAACAGGTGTAGGAAGCAATGTAGCCTATTGCGCCTCAAAAGCGGCCGTTGATTCCATCACCCGTTCATTGGGTCGTGCCCTGGCTCCTGAAATCCGAGTTGTTTCCCTCTCTCCTGGCTGGGTCATGGGTGAATATGCGGCCAATTTCCCACCAGAGTACATCCAGGCCCAAAGAGATAAGACACCACTCGCCAGAATCGCTGAACCTGGTGATGTTGGCAGAGCCATTATCGCAGTTGTTGAAAGCCTGACTTTCACTACAGGTTGTGTAATACCTGTGGACGGAGGGCGTCCATTGCTATAAATAAATTGAGACATTATGAAAACAGATCTAAATCAGGAAAACAAGAAGTTAGTTTGGTCATTTTGGAAGAGCCTGGAAGAGGCTTCGCCAGATAGCCTTGCATCCGTTGCAGAAAAGAGCGTATCTCCAAATTGTAAATGGTTTGGTTTCGACCCTGTAAACCAACTCCAAGGTATCGATGAATTCATCGATGATTTTTGGTTACCATTGAAAGCGTCCTTCCCTGACTTAAGACGCGACACCCACCTATTCATGGGAGGTGAATCGAATGGAAGAATCGATGGCAACATGGACCTGGACAATACTATGTGGGTTAGCGCTACAGGCTATTTCCATGCTACTTTTGAGAAGGATTACCTAAATATACCCGCTACCGGTAGTAAGGTGAACATTCGTTGGGGTGAGTTTTGCAAAATGAAAGAGGGTAAAATCTCTGAAGCCTATTTTTTGCTGGATTTGATTGACCTGATTCAGCAGGCAGGTTTTGAAGTGCTGCCACCCAGTAAGGGAAAAGACGGGCTTTATCCTCCTCCGGCTGCTAACGATGGCGTCATGTTAACTCAACAAGATGAAGGAATCTCCGCACATAGCTTGGAGCATATTCGAAAATTCATTTTTGAGGGCCTAAACGTTTTTGATCAGGAAGATTTAAAAAGTATGGGAATGGCAGGGTTTTTTCACCCTAAACTAAAGTGGTACGGGCCCGGAGGTATTGGGGCGTGTTTGAACTTTAAAGAGTTTGAGGACTTCCACCAAAAGCCCTGGTTAAAAGCCTTTCCCGACCGATCTGTACAAAATTTGGACGCATTGATCGCCGAAGGAAACTATAGCGGCGGGTCTGGGTGGGCCGGTGTGAAAGCTACGCATACCGGGCCATATCTGGACTGTGTTGCTACTGGAAGATCAATCTCCATTAATGGTCTGGATTGGTGGAAACGAGATGGAGAAGTTTATGTTGAAAATTGGGTATTTGTAGATATGATACACCTTTTTCGTCAATTTGGGATAGATCTGCTCGAGAAGCTTCAGCATATGCAGCATAATAGAGTGAAATGTTGAAATGGCAAACCTTATAACCGTTAATTGAAAATAATTTATTTCATTGATCTGTTTGGCACTTTTGTATTCACAATTAGTGGTATAATTGCCAGAATAGCCAAAAAGTTTGACATTTTCGGAGCAGGTATCTCCGGATTGTTCTCAGCAATAGGTTTCGGTTTGCCAAAAGATGTTTTAATAGGTTAGTCCCCCATTAGTTTATGAAATTTTGACCCATGTCAGACTACCAACAGGCAAAAAGCACAATAAGAAAACTATACCAGGACTTTGATACAGCACCCGACGCTGATCTGATCAAAGTGTTAACAAACTATGTTTCGCCAGAGTATCATTGGCGGGGAATGCATCCTTTTGATGAAATCCATGGAGCGGAAAATGTAATTGATACTTTTTGGAGGCCTCTCAAAGAATCTTTCGCATCGCTAAATAGGAGGGAGGATATCTTTTTTGCCGGCTATCATCACAACGATCCGAATGAGTCGGTTTGGGTGGTTAGCATGGGAAATTTTATGGGTCTTTTTGATAAACCCTGGCTCGGAATACGCCCTACGAATCGGATT
>JBCCIX010000373.1:0-4784 GCA_039028075.1 Bacteroidota bacterium
TCATTGAAATAAGTCATACCTGGACTAAAACCAAGGTGGAGGTCGGTTGAATTGGACTTAGACATATACTTGTTTTCTTGTTTATATTGGTATGGAGAACAGTGGTTTAGTTATAGCTGAATCACTGTTTCTTTTTTTAACGACTCCAAGTAAACTAGGGAATATAAAATGATCAGAACTTGATCGGATTTTCATAAAAAATTGGCGCTCAATTCGCTCATAGCCCTGTGACTAATAAGCCTACCTAAGGTTTTATAAAAACGAGGCCTTGTTTTTGGCATCGATTTTTTCCAACAGTGTGAAACTTCAAAAATCTATACTACCGATTTTGGTCTTGAGTTGGTTTTTGGCGTTAACTTCTAGTATGTTCTATTGTAAAATAATTGAGTGAAGAAGTAAAGAACTGATGTTAATTAATCCAAATGATGCAAGAAACTTTAATAGTAGTCAACTGTCTTTGGGGTTGAAACCATACTTGATTATGCAACTAATAAGAACCGTTTCTTTATTCCTGCTATTTTCTATCGGCGCCGCAGGTTATGTCAGCGCCAAGATCATAAGCATTCCATTTAAATTAAGAGATGATCATATTTTTATTAAGCTATTCAACAATGAGGGTCACGCGTATGACTTTATCTTTGATACAGGAGCTGAGGGAACAATATTTGATGTAAACACTGCCAATAAACACGGTATCGAAGCCAAAAAGGTGACCGAGGTAATTACAGCCAATGGCAAAAGCAAATTAGGTTATGCCTCCAAACAATATTTGAAAATTGACCGGGATACGGAACTGCGAAAGCTTCACTTCATACTTCATGATCTATCACATCTTAATGCTGATGGTGTTATTGGTTACGATATTCTGAATAGGTTCACGGTTAAGATCGACTACATTAACAAACAACTTATAATAACTAGTCGCCTAAGAGATTTTGACCTGACAAGTTTTAAACCCATTGCATTTAAATTTGACAAGGCAGCCATACCTGTTATAAACGCCACAATAGTTTTAGCCAGTGGAGAAAACTTAACGAGTAGCGTGTTGGTGGATACCGGGGCAGGTTTAACAATCATGATCGGTAACCAGTTTTTCGAAGAGCATGATCTAAAGACGAAATTCCCTAAGGTTTTAACCAGCTCGAGCCATGGTTTAAGCAAAAGATCAGAAACTAAAATTTCCAGAATTGCCGCTTTTAAGATTAACAGCTTTGAGTTGGACGAAATGCCCGTGAGAATCTCAACGAATAACACGGGAGTATTCTCTGATAGGGAAGGCTATTTGGGAATTTTAGGCAATGTAATTCTTTCCAGGTTTGATATAGTTTTAGACTATCGTTCCAAGCAGATTTATCTGAAAGAAAATGCGAATTACAACAATTCATTTGAATTTCCAACGAGAGGATTTAAGTTAAAGAGGCATTCCAATGATGTGCTGATTAGTTCAATTATTATGGAATCAGAAGCTTATGAAGCGGGTTTAAGTCAAGGTGATAGGGTAGTTTCGATTAATGGTAACGACTCCAATGATATTGCTACGTATAACAAAATTTTGAAAAAAAATCAGAGTGGCATTATCATAGTTGTTTCAAGCGCTCTTACTGGTGATCTCTTAGAAACTGATCTGAAAAACCGGGATATTTTTGATTCTAATTGAGCCATTCAACAATCATAAAGACATCACTTAACTAATCTATAAATTAAAACCAGTGTATCATCCAAGACTATACGGAGATTTCCATGAAATGGGACTTAAGTATGGGAAACTACTTTTTGAAAAGGCAAATTTCACTCTTCCGGAAATATCTCTGCAGAAAAAAGAGTTCGGGCTTGAATCGTATGTTGAACTACAAAACTACTACCCTGAAGTAGTGGAAGAAATAAAAGGGTTTGCCCGGGGGATCCACGACAAACCCGAAAACGTGGCGGCCTTTCTGCTGAGTCTTGGGACTTTTGAAACCCAGGGTCAGTGCAGTGTCTTTGCCTTTAAAAATCAGGATTCTGTAATAGTTGGCAGAAATTATGATATGTTATTTGCCTTTAAAAAATTTACTGAAAGTAGTCTCATAGCCCCTAAAGGTAAATACTCGTATATCAGTCAATCCGATGTTTTTATAGGTCGTTCAGATGGTATTAATGAAAAGGGCTTGTTTGTTGCCATGTCATTTGTAAACGGAACAAAAGTCCAGCCCGGCATAGGATTTCATTTTGTGGTAAGAAAGGTACTGGAGAATAGCGGATCTACCTCAGAGGCTATTAAAATCATACAAAATACCAGGGTTTCTTCCGCCAATAATTTCATTTTGGCTGATGCCTCGGGAGGTATTGCAGTGGTTGAATCCGCACCACAAAAAAGTGTAGTGAGGAGGCCAGATGAAAATGAAAATTTTATTTACATAACGAATCAGTTTGTGGATTCCAAAATGATACCTTTTGATAGAGGAGGGGTGGAATGGAGCAAAAGCACAGAAAGATATAATAGGCTTAAAGAAAAGTTAAGGTCAGTTGAGTACATGGGTTTAGAACGGGCAAAAGAGATTTTGTCTGACACCTGCGTTTGTCTCGATCTAAAGAAAGAGAAATTCGGCACCATTTGGTCTGTAGTATCCAACTTAAATTAACTAAAGATTGAAAGAGCGGAAAACAAGCCGAAACTTAGAAATTATAAACCTGAAACGAGATTGGATTGGTGGCTAAAAAAGAGCGCGGTTTGAATATCCTGAACAAACCTTAATATTTTTTCTTTTTGAAAAAAACCTGAGGCAGAATGAGCCAAAAGACTTTTCGGCTTTAGCTATAGATGGTCACCTACCATCAGTTGAACCGCCATCCAATGAAAATACTAGGGGCGAAAGAAGGCGGTACTATCGTTCGGATATTGTATTCACTTGCACCTAAGGTTCGTTCCTGCGTTTCGTTAAGAATGAAAACTACGCTGTAATTGGCTCCAAGGTGAAAATTTGGTTTTTTAAAAGGATACCAGACGTAGCCTAACCCGATATTGGCATACCAGTTGTCAAACTCTTCTATTGCTCCATCAGTACTGGTGACGGTCCATCCTTCATAGCCCAGACCACCTTGCACAAAAAGGCCTTTATCAACCTGGCTATCTGTAAACCGGTAGCGTGCTTCTACGCCAATGAGATAATCCCAGTCTACAGTGATGTCTTCATTGTTATCAAAGAATTGATCCCGAGCAAAATCGGGTAATTCAAAGCTTGCTTCGGCGGCCACCCCGAAAGACCAGTGGTTTGGCGTAATATAATAGCCTTTTACGCTGTATCCACCCAGGACATAGTAGGCTGGATTAGCTGTTATTGAAAAACTAGCCTTGTTCGGATCGTCACCTTGCGAAAAAAGCGCGTGAGATAGAACTGAAATGTAGAAAAGAGTTACCGGAAGCGTTTTAAACATAGCGTCAACAATTATATAGATGCGAAACTAGCTGGCAGTCTACAGAGGCTTGTGTGACAAAAGTCAAAAATCAGAAAGTGTCCAACTTCTTATTGCGGATTCGGCTGAGGGTTTCTCTGGAGATACCCAGGTAGGAGGCGATATATTGGAGTGGAGTATTTTGAGCAATCGAAGGCTGAGTATCAATCAGTGATTTATATCGATGTTTTGCATCCTGAGTTTGGTATGCGCTAAGGCGTTCGTCTTTGCATTGTAGTCCTCTTATGATCAGTTTGTCGGCCAATGCAGAAAAGAATTCGGATTGTTGTTTCATCAAACTAAAAGTGGATTGATCTAAAACTGAGAGTTTGCAATCAACTACGGCCTGAATATTTTCGTTTGATGGTACTTTTTCCAGGAAGCTGGTGTAGGAGGTGTTAAACCATCCTGCGCTGACGAGGTAGGTAGTTACTTCGTTTCCTTTCGTATCTTCGTAATAGTTGCGCATAACCCCTTCCTCAATGAATACCACCTGTGTACATATTTCTCCCTCTTTCACCAGGTATTCGTCCTTGCTTAAGGCTTGCAATGTAAATCCAGATATGATTTGATCTAAACGACCGGCCAGGTCTGGAAAAAGATCAATCAGGTGTTTTCTTAAAGCTTCGATACTATTGATGGTTTATTCTGCAAACAAGAAAAATCAGTTGAGGTTCCTCATGCCGGTTCTGTTGTGCCGGAAATTATTTAACTCCGCTTAGTAATACCAGAAAATTTTTTCTAGCCCTTTGTCATATATTTCCTAGATCGTACAGACTAACCAATGACAATGACAAAAAAATGGCTCGATCATGTGCTTGAACAACATCATACGGAGGCCTATCTATGGGCACGTCAGTGTTGCGATTTTGACGATGAGGGAGCCAAGGACGTACTGCAGATGGTTTACTTGAAGATTTTAGAGGGCAAAGCAAAGTATAACGAAAGATCGAATGTTAAAACCTGGATCTTTTCAGTTATCCGGAATACTGTTATCGACCAACAACGATCAAGAAAAACGATGTACCCTTTAAGTGTCGTCAAAGAGACAGCAGAGGAGAATATTACAGATGAACTCGTTGACTATCAAGCTATAATTCAAAAGCTGCCTGAACGTCAACGACAGGTAATGCTACTGGTTTTTTACCATGGTCTGACTCTCGAAGAAGTAGCAGAAATCCTGGAATTGGGAGTGGGTACGGTGCGTGCTCATTACGACCGTGGTAAAAAAGCGCTAAAAGAATTACTAATAAACTCGAAATAATAATGAAAAACAGTGAGAAAGAAATAGAGGACTTTTTCGCAGAAATGAGAAATTCCGATTCAAGGCTAGAAGTACCTGATTTTCATCA
>JBCCIX010000374.1:0-4783 GCA_039028075.1 Bacteroidota bacterium
GAATAACTTCTTTTTACCGGAGTAATCAGCAATACCAGAAAGTATAGGCAGAATTGCGGCTACAATAAAAAAAGAAAAAGAAAGTGCATAAGAATATAGCACCGTATTGATTACCTCAACTCCAAAAAAGTCCACTTTATCACTGCCATCTTTGCCAGTAGTTACCGCATTGTAATAAATAGGGAAGATAGCGGAGGTAATGACTAGCGAATAAACCGAGTTGGCCCAGTCATACATGGCCCAACCGTTAATAGTTTTCTTATTATTAAGTTCCATGAATTATAAAAAAGGGTTGCTGTTTAAACAGTAACCCTTTTGAATAAAATACAATAACAAAATTGCTTATTGGTCCATTTCCTGGAGCGTAGTGTAGAGTAATTTTCTGGCGTTGGCCTTTCTCAACTCTAGCTCTACATCGGCTACTAACCCTCGTTTTGCCTCTCTATCCACCTTCATCGCAATGGTGATCTGATCTCGCTCTATCTCATTAAGTTTATCCTTTTCGGTAGTAACCCAAAGAATGACATCGGAGGGCTCTATAAAAACATCGTTAGCCTGGATCCTAGGTTCACTGCCCCATTGCTCAGTTTTCTTTGGCTCACCAATATAGAGATAACTCACTAATGACTTTCTTTGCAGCTTTCTGAGTTGCGTAGCATCAGGAATTCTCTGCTTAACATTGATCGTAACTTCACGGAGAACCGTGGTGACCATGAAAAAAAACAGCAACATAAAAATAATGTCAGGCAGTGCTGAAGTCGGTATATCCTGTTTCGTATTCGCTTTTTTCTTGAACTTAGACATTTTTATCCTCCTATTTTAGTGGGTTCAGCAATGGATAAGTTCATTGGGAATTCCAAATTACCGTCTTTCAATCCACGGCCTTCATCGTATAACCTCTTGTTTTCAGGATCTGTCAAGTCAGACGCTATCGCTCTCCATTCTTTGTTCGTAACACCAATTCTAGCGGCATACATATCATAATAAGCTCCTTGAATTTGATCTAAAACCTCAATAAACTTCTCCTGAGTTGTTCCTCTGTCCGTTTTGACGGAAACGATGGCATCTTTTGGGGAATCTGAAGATTCAGGGTCACGACCATTATTGAGTACGAATTCTTTGATCATTTCCCTCAATTCCGTGACATCCTTCTCGAAGGGCTCACCTTCTACTAGCATTCGATCAGCAGAATTAATCTGGATCTTAAAAAGATTTCGCTCAGGTATCTTAATATCTATATTTTCGATGTCCTCTGGATTAGGAGGTAACTGAAGACTTAGACCTCTATCGTTCGCTATGGTTGTAGTAACCAGAAAGAAGATCAATAGTAAGAAGGCTATGTCCGCCATCGAACTAGAATTAATCTCCGGCTTGTCTCTTCCTTTATTACGTGCCATTACTTGAAAACTTTGCTTATTTCCGAATAAATAATACCAATTATCGCTACCCCGCCTAAAACGTACATGGCAATAAGTGCTCCACCTACCGCCTTACTCGTCGATGGGTTTACTCCGAGTGCGACAGCCTTAGCATTTAAGGACTCACCCGCTACCGCCCAACATATCATATACAATACACCTACTCCTAAGAGGGCAATGACCGGTTTAATAAGCGACTTAGGGTCGCTCAAAGAATTCACTATTGGCAAAATCACCGCTGATATAACCCCTATGACAATCAAAATGTAGGCGATCCACAGACTTATGTTTACAAAACTTTCCATATATCCTACTTAGATAGTTTATGCTTAACAAGAAGATCCACTAGAGTGATGGACGCATCTTCCATTTGATTTACCAAAGAATCGATCTTGGATACCAAATAGTTATAAAATACCTGAAGGATTATACCTACAATCAGCCCCGCTACCGTTGTCAATAGCGCGACCTTAATACCTTGGGCTACAATCTGAGGAGATATGTCACCAGCCGCTTCAATAGCCTCAAACGCATCAATCATCCCAATAACCGTACCCATGAAACCAAGCATGGGAGCCAACGCAATAAACAATGAAACCCAAACTAAACCTCTTTCTAAACGACCCATTTCCACAGAACCGTAGGCTATGATCGATTTTTCAACCATTTCGATCCCCTCTGACATTCTCATTAGCCCTTGTGTAAAAATAGATGCTACAGGACCCCGTGTTCCGGTAGTTACTTCTTTGGCAGCCTCCGTTCCTCCGTTTGCTAGCGCATCTTCCACTGTAGATAATAATTTATCGGTATTAGTCGTAGCTAGATTCAAGGTAATGATTCTTTCAATAGAGATAGCCAAACCAATAATCAGGCATATTAAAACTGGGGTCATAAACTTCCAATTTCCTTCTATAAACTTGTCTTTAATGATTTGGTGGAAGGAAGCTTCTGCTTCAGGTTCTTCCTCAACCGGAGGTGGTAGCGGAGTTGCAGGTTCCTCTTCTTCCACAGGAGCATCATCAACGTTGGCTGTGGTATCCGCAGCCTCAGTTGCAGTAGTATCAGCATCATCCTGAGCCTGTGCTTGGTACCCATAGGAAAGAACTCCTGCTAGCGCCAATAACGTAAGTAGTTTTTTCATAATTCAAGTTTTAAAGTTTTCTCTATCAAAAGAGCAATGGTTAAACGATTAAGTAATTATAGTTAAAGTTAAGTTAAAGTTCAATACATCTGGCGGAGAGGAAGGGATTCGAACCCCCGGTACCCTTTTGGGGCACACTCACTTTCCAGGCGAGCACCTTCGACCACTCGGTCACCTCTCCATTATTTGCGCCTTATTCGCACAAGAAGCACAAATAAATCAATAAAAAACACTTTATGCAAAAATAAACTGATTTTATAAAGTCTCATTTTTCAGTTAATTCACCGCTCCAGGAACACCTGATTTTTTCTTCTATTTTACGTAAATCTGAAAGCTCACCGAGCACCAACATCAGTTTAGTAAGTGCTGCCTCAAGCGTTAAATCATTGCCGTCTATTACACCTACTTCCTGAAGCTGTTTGCTCGTTTGATACCTGCCTTGTTGAACCCTGCCGCCAGGACACTGGGAAACATTCAATAGTACTACTCCATTTTGAATAGCTTCTGACAGCAACTTGACAAACCACGAAAAAGTAGGCGCATTTCCCGCTCCATAGGTTTCAAGTAGTACTCCGCGTAATCCTGCGGTAGATAAAACAGATCGAACATAGTTTTCGGTAATGCCTGGAAATACTTTCAATATGGCCACATCATTCACAAAAGTATCGTGTAGAACTAACTCCCGAGCTGAGGGTTTAAGTATAGCGTTTAAGTTGTAATTTATCTCAACCCCAGATTCAGCCAAAACCGGATAGTTTTCAGAGTCAAAAGCGTCAAAAAAAACACTTTCCACTTTTTTTGCTCGATTCCCTCGGAATAACTTATAATCAAAATAGATGCAAACCTCAGGGACGATGGCCTCTCCATGCAATGTAGCCGCGGCTATCTCCAACGCATTGATCATGTTCTCTCTGGCATCAGAACGCAAAGACGATATGGGCAGCTGTGCCCCGGTAAATATAACGGGCTTTGAAAGATTTCGCAGCATAAAGCTCAAGGCAGACGCGGAATACGCCATAGTGTCCGTGCCATGCAGTACTACAAATCCATTAAAATGATCGTACTCATCGTAAATAAAGCGGCCTATTTTTTTCCAGGTATCGGTAACTACGTTTGATGAATCTATAGGTTCTTTAAAAGCAACCACAGTAAGCTTTAACTCTAGCTGCCTCAGCGTGGGAATATGATCCAAAATAGATGAAAAATCAAAAGGCTGTAAAATGCCTTCTTCGTTATGGATCATACCCAGTGTTCCCCCAGTGTAGATGATAAGAAGGGATACCTCCGGTTCTCGCGGGGCCGAGGTAATGATATTTATCCTATCGTGTTTCAACTTGGAGTAAATAGTTGATTAGCATTTTTGGTAGTTAGATCTTTGACTTCTGCCAGACTAATTCCCTTTAATTCCGACAGTTTTGCCGCTACGAGACCTACATACGAAGGTTCATTTCTTTTTCCTCTGTAAGGCGTAGGAGCTAGATAAGGGCTATCGGTTTCCAGAACAAGATGATCAAGTGAAACTTCAGGTAAAACCTTATCCAAACCACCGTTCTTGAAGGTACTAATGCCTCCTATACCTAAGTAAAACCCTAATTCAATAATCTTATGTGCCTGTTCCAAATCTCCGGTAAAGCAATGAAACACGCCTCGCAGATTATCATCCTTAAGCTCTTCAACCATTACTATGGTTTCGTTGATTGATTCTCTGCAGTGAATAGCTACGGGAAGTTGAAAATCCTTTGCCCATTCCACCTGAATCTTAAAGGCCTCTTTTTGTTGTTCCCAAAAGGCCTTATCCCAGTATAAGTCCGTACCTATTTCTCCAATAGCGCTAAAACTTCTTTTACCGAGCCAGTCTTCTACAATGTATAGCTGTTTTTCAAATTTGGCATTGACTGAGCACGGGTGAAGTCCCATCATACAAAAACACAAGTCATATTTTTCTTCGACCTCAAACATCCGATCTATTGAAGTATCGTCTACATTAGGCATATAAATCTTCTCAACGTTTTCTTCCACAGCTCTTTCCATCATCTCATCGAGATCAGGATCAAAAACATCGAGATAAATATGGGCATGCGTATCTATCATGGTCATCATTCATCGTAATAATAATGAGATTTCAAATAGTCACAATCATAGGAAGCAGAATTAGTATTTCCGTCCTTTCCAAATTACACGTAGGGGCAATAAAAAATAGAATGAAGAAATAAGAGCTACATAA
>JBCCIX010000375.1:0-4775 GCA_039028075.1 Bacteroidota bacterium
TGGGACAATCTCAAGTTCATCCAAAATCAATGGCACGAAACGGATAAGGAGTACTCCAAACTTACCGAAATGGTAAACCAAGAGAAATTGGTGATAACCCCTTTAGCTTATATTCGGGGCCGGAGTCTTTCAAATATTTGCTTTATAGTCGATGAAGCCCAGAATTTAACACCACATGAGGTTAAAACTATCATTACGCGTGCTGGAGAGAACACTAAGATTATTTTTACCGGGGATATTTATCAAATAGATACCCCATACCTCGATTCGCAGAGTAATGGACTTTCTTATTTAATTGATAGAGTTAAAGACCATGATCTATACGCACATATCACCTTGGAAAAAGGGGAAAGGTCAGAATTAGCGAATTTAGCGAACGAGTTACTTTAGATCAAAAGACTCGATTATTTGACGGCGGTAGCTATAGTTGCACCAATATCAGCAGGTGATTCTACTACATGCAAACCGCATTCACGCATGATTGCCATTTTCGCAGCGGCGGTATCATCTGCACCGCCTATAATGGCACCCGCGTGGCCCATACGTTTACCTTTAGGGGCTGTTTGGCCGGCGATAAAACCAACGACGGGCTTAGGATTGCCCTGCTCTTTAATCCATCGAGCGGCCTCAGCTTCATAGTTACCACCTATTTCACCGATCATCACGATGGCATCTGTTTCAGGATCATTAACCAGTAGTTCCACAGCTTGCTTTGTTGACGTGCCGATAATAGGGTCTCCTCCGATTCCTATGGCAGTGGATATGCCCAAGCCTGCTTTGACTACTTGATCCGCCGCTTCATAGGTCAAAGTTCCCGATTTCGATACAACCCCTATGCGGCCAGATTGAAAAACGAAACCTGGCATAATACCTACTTTAGCCTCTCCAGGAGTAATCACACCAGGACAATTTGGCCCTACGAGCGTAACCGATTTATTTTTAATGTAGTGTTTCGCCCTCATCATATCTTTCACCGGTATGCCTTCAGTAATTGCGATAACTACATCCACGCCAGCATCAGCAGACTCCATAATGGCATCAGCGGCAAATGCCGGAGGAACAAATATAATTGAAACATTCGCTCCTTCCTGATCGACCGCTTCCTTAACGGTATTAAAAACGGGTCTATCGAGATGTGTTTGTCCTCCCTTCCCCGGTGTAACTCCACCGATTACATGGGTTCCATAGTCGATCATTTGACCGGCATGAAATGTACCTTCGCTACCGGTGAATCCTTGTACAACTACCTTAGAATCTCTATCAACTAAAACGCTCATGTGTGGATGGTTAGATTTCGGGCAAAAATAGAACAATATACCTCATTCCCAAAGACGCAATCTAAGCGTCACATAGCCAAACGAATGACACCCGCTTTTCATGTTCCGGCATGTACACTTTATGTTCAAAATCGTACACAAACTGAATACAGATTATTATTAAATAACTGATTATCAATTATTTAAAATAATGGCATTGCGATTGAAACTAGAAAAAGTGGTCAATTCTAGCTGCCTTGCGGTAGGATGCTCATTTCAAATGAGAAAAACTCAAAATAAAAGCAACTATGAGCTTGATCAGACGTATACCTATAAGGATTATATAGTTTTTTCAAGTTTAGGTTAACAAAAAAAGGGGCATAGCCCCTTTTTTTGTGATATCAACTTTTCTTTATTTTCCAGCGGAATATCTTTTATTTACCTCGTCCCAATTAATAACCTTAAAAAAAGCACCAATATAATCCGGCCTGCGATTTTGATAATTCAAATAATAGGCATGCTCCCAAACATCCAAACCCAAAATAGGTGTTCCTCCGCATCCAACGCCGGGCATTAGCGTATTGTCCTGATTTGCACTTGAACACACCTCTACCTTGCCACCTGCGTGCACACATAACCAAGCCCAACCCGAACCAAATCGCGTAGCAGCTGCATTTGAAAATTCGGTTTTAAAATTTTCAAAACTACCATAGGCCGCGTTAATAGCGTCGACAACAGCACCGCTCGGGGTACCTCCTCCGTTTGGCGACATTACTGTCCAAAAAAGATTGTGGTTATAAAAACCACCTCCATTGTTTCTTACCGCACCATTCTCGGCATGATTAGTCAGTAATTCCTCGATGGATTTACCATCCATTTCAGTACCCGATACCGCATCATTTAGTTTAGATGTGTAAGCAGCATGATGTTTTCCATGATGTATTTCC
The DNA here is from genome assembly GCA_039028075.1 of Bacteroidota bacterium. Taxonomy (GTDB): domain Bacteria; phylum Bacteroidota; class Bacteroidia; order Cytophagales; family Cyclobacteriaceae; genus Fulvivirga. The sequence goes on from JBCCIX010000375.1 coordinate 2,204, forward strand.
ATAGTTCGGGCATCAATATGTGGTTCTAATGCATCATGAGCGTATGGTAAGCTGGGTAATTCAAAAGACATAATTATATTGTTTTAGTTTACAAAATGAATAATCAAATCTAAATGAGCTTTAAGTGGAGTAAAAGAAATTAAACTAGATAATTTCAATACCTTGGTTTGGTTGAGTCATTGCGCATTTTGCCAAAAAACTCAGATACCAAGCTGGAACATTCATCAACCATCGTTCCCCTCAACACGACTGTCTTTGGATGTATTAAGTTGGGACTTATCCGGGTAAAGCCTCGTTTTTCATCACTCGCAGCGTATACCAACTTCTTAAGTTGTGACCAATATAATGCTCCAGCACACATGCCACAGGGCTCAAGTGTTACATATAATGAACAGTCCCTTAAATATTTTGTTCCTAGATGATTCGACGCTGCCGTAATCGCTAGCATCTCAGCGTGTGCGGTAGGATCTTTTAACCTCTCCGTTTGATTATAAGCTCTGGCTATAATTTGGTTATTAGCTACCACAACAGCACCCACAGGTACTTCTTTTTCATCGAAGGCTTTAAGTGCCTGCCTGTAAGCTTCATTCATAAAATGTTCATCACTGTGTACTGAAAAAGCCACTAAATACTACCTTTTACCTTAATGGAAGACATCATTTCCAAAACGACCGGTTTCCAATCTTCCTTTACTCTTGGATGGCAATTAAAACTAAAAACTATGGTTCTCCCTTTTACTATCAAATACTGTATGTAGTTATATCGGAGTATGGGCTCTCTCGCTTCAAAAGATGATGGGTCTCCATTTAGACGTGAATCAAATTCATAAACGATAAAGCGCTTATCGTTTATATCAACTACCTCTTCATTGATCATTTCTACCCGGTCAAAAAGATTGTAAAAGCTGGACTTGAAGAAGCCCTTCGCCAGGTCCACGTCTTCCGCTCTCCATCGCGTGGCTGAAATGTTAACACTAAAATCCGCCAGTCTGGATTCGTTGGTAAAAGCACCAATGGGTTGTCGAACGGATGGGTACCTTCTAGAGATATCATCCGCTGACATCGCATACAGATTATCGGGCAGCATCATGGTAATGGACTCTCCTATCTTTGTTTTAACCATTTTAGGTTGGGAGGGCACCGTGACCAGCAACACGGTTAGAACAGTAATGGATTTAAACATTAGCAGACTTTATTTTAAATCTTATCTTTCTTCTAAGTGCGTATTAAAGCTAACTTTGCGGCTTCAAAATTAAAAAGAAAGAATGCTACGAACACACACCTGCGGTGAATTACGAATAAACGATGTAAATAAAGAAATAGTACTTTGCGGCTGGGTGCAACGGGTGCGCGATAAGGGTAGCGTGCTTTGGATTGATTTACGAGATCGGTATGGAATAACACAGCTTATATTTGAAGAAGGTGTTAGTTACCGCGATGTAATGCAAAAAGCGGCCAAACTAGGCAGGGAGTTTGTAGTAAGAGCCTCAGGTATTGTGGTTGAACGCATTAGTAAAAATGATAAAATAAGCACGGGGGACATAGAGATCAAAGTACAAAACTTGGAAGTATTGAACGAATCCAAAGTTCCTCCGTTTACGATAGAAGATGATACGGACGGCGGCGATGACTTGCGAATGAAGTATCGCTACCTGGATCTGAGGCGTGCTCCGGTGCGCAAAAACCTACAGCTACGTCACCGAATGATGCAGGAAACCCGTGCCTACTTAGATGGTCAACAGTTTATTGAAGTAGAAACCCCGGTCTTAATAAAATCGACGCCGGAGGGGGCTAGAGACTTTGTAGTACCTTCAAGAATGAATGCAGGTGAATTCTATGCGCTTCCACAATCACCTCAAACGTTCAAACAACTATTAATGGTTTCAGGTTTTGACCGGTACTTTCAAATTGTAAAGTGTTTTAGGGATGAAGACCTGCGCGCCGACCGGCAACCGGAATTCACACAAATCGACTGTGAAATGACCTTCATTGAGCGCGAAGATGTGCTCAATATGTTTGAAGGAATGATAAAACATCTCTTTTCAAGTGTAAGAGGCATTGATATTGGCCCTATTGATCGTATAAATTACGATGATGCTATTCGACTGTATGGGTCTGATAAACCAGACACCCGTTTTGAAATGCAATTCAAAGAACTGAATCATGTTGCGCAAGGCAGAGGGTTTAACGTTTTTGATTCCGCAGAACTGGTTGTGGGTATTTGTGCCAATGGATGTGCCGAATACAGCCGAAAGCAATTGGATGCATTAACAGATTACGTCAGACGCCCTCAAATTGGCGCCAAAGGCTTGGTATACGTGAAGTATAATGCCGATGGGTCCTATAAATCTTCCGTGGATAAATTTTACAGCCGGGAAGATCTAGCCGGATGGGCCGCAGCATTTAATGCTCAGCCCGGCGATTTACTATTAGTGCTGAGCGGGGAAGCGGATCATACCCGAAAAGCGCTAGGTGAGTTGCGGCTTCACATGGGAACGGAATTGGGCCTTAGAAATCCCGATGAGTACAAAGTGCTTTGGGTACTGGATTTTCCGTTATTGGAATGGGATGAA
>JBCCIX010000376.1:0-4745 GCA_039028075.1 Bacteroidota bacterium
ACCTCTTCAATACCCTTAATTTGCGATAATGCGGTAACAACATCTTGTTTGACTAACCGATACGCCTCGTCTTTGGGTACAGTACTTTTGATTTGGTAGACCGCAAGCGGAGGGCGGTCGGTTTCGCGATTGCCCGCCGCTATCGTAGGATAACTCAACTTTTGATTCAGTTGTGGATACACCTGGCGGAGCAAAGCGCTAATTTCAAAACGCTTAAAATCCAGGTCTACGTCTTTTTGGAAAGTTAACTCGATAGCTCCCCTGCCATAGTTAGATATTGAATATATCTTGCTTAATCCTGCTAGTCGGGAAAATGTGTTTTCCAGAGGCGAGGTGGCCTCATGCTCCACTTGCTGTGGTGATGATTCGGGCAATGAATATCGTAGGGTGAAGCTAAAATCATTGGGCTGCGGGTTAAAGTCTACATTTAACAGCGGGATTACGGCTAGTCCCAAAATAGACAGCACGATAAAGATTACCACTAACTTGAAGCCATACTTCATCATTCTAAACTATGCAATACGTCAAAAACAGTCGCTTATTTGTAATAAAACTTACAATTATTTTCATCTTCTGTAGCATGTGCTACTTTTGGAACGAATGAAAAATCTACTGCTTGTATCGATAATAGGGGTGATCAGTTGTAGTCAAACCCAAAACGTGGACGAGCCTGACCCTCAAACGCTCAGATCAGAGCAAGAACCCACCTTGGTAAAGGTCGTTGAGGCACAGATCAAACCTTTTAACTTTTACATAACGTCCAATGGAGTCGTTGAAGCTGTGCGTAGATCGGAAGTAAAGTTTGAGCAAAGTGGAAGGCTTCGTGAAAGCAATATTAAAAATGGGCAGCGTGTAAAAAAAGGACAGCTCCTGGTCAAATTAGATGACGCTGAAGAACAGCTAGCCCTGAGAAAAGCCAAAACCTTACTCAAAGCAAAACAGTACGATTATCAAAGTCAAATGCTAAGCTATAAGCAAAAAGAACTTGATACGGAGCAGGGTAAAGTTATCGTAGAGAGTATTAAGCATAGCACGGGCCTGGTAGATGCAGAAATAGGGTATGACGAGGCCAAACTGCGTCTGGCCAATACCGAGGTAAGAGCGTACATTTCCGGCACGGTGGCCAATACCGAGGATTTGGGGCTGGTCTATGTTAATTCCGGGGAAAAGTTGTGCGATATAATTGATTTAACCCAGCTGCAAGTGGCTACTAACGTGCTGGAAAGTGATCTCTCTAAACTACATTTAGGTACAGAAGCGGAGATAACACCTCTGTCACTACCAGGAAAAACACTAACTGCAAAGGTCGTTGAAATTAATCCCATGGTAGACGAAGCCGGCATGGTCAGTGTGAAGTTACGACTGATTGGCAGGGAGGACATGGCTCCTGGCATGAACGTACAAATAAAATTTGCGCTAACACAAAATAAAACCCTGGCTATCCCAAAAGAGGCACTAGTCATACGCTCCGGCCGTGAAGTAGTGTTTGTACACGAGGATGGGCTGGCTAAATGGCATTATATTACTTCAGGGGTTACTAATGGAGAAGAAGTTGAAGTACTACAAGGGCTTGAGGAAGGTATGCAAGTCATTACAGAAAATAACTTGCAGTTAGCGCATGATGCTCAGGTGAAAATCCAAGAATAGGTATTAACCACTTACTACTGATGTATGTTCTTTGGTCAGAGGTAAAATATATTAAATATTGATTATCAGTGACGATTGTAAAAATAATGCAAATACAAATGAAAATAATAGTAGTAAGACCTTGGTTAATTTTGATTAAATGTGGTAAAAGAGACCGATTATTACAAGGTTTATGGTTGTGGTGAGTATGGTGTAGTATCTGTTTTTAAAGAGATAATAATAATTGGATAATCAAAATTATAGACACTTTCGCCCCTGGGCTCACTAATTATTGGGCTCTTTCTTTTATGTTATGAACAGGTATTTGATAGTACTCAATTTATTTTTAGCCTTTTCTTGTTCAGCCGATTATTCGAGCGACTCTAGGGAAGAAAAAAAAATAATTTTGTTTGATTCTGTAAAACTGAAAGAGAAAGAATGGCCCGTTAGTTATGTTATAACTCCTAAAAAAATTACCGACTCACTGGTTACTTTTACGGACTTAACTTCGAGAAACATTATCGTATTTAATAAACGGGGTGATCATGTCAAAACCGTGAATAATGACTTGATAAAGAATGGTCAATTACCGGGTATAAATTTTGCGAATTACGATATTCGGAACGATACGGTGTACATTCTTTATAATTATCCCCCAAGAATTATAAAGACTGATCTACAAGGATATATACACGATACCAAGGTATTTAATTTAGGTAACAAAGACATGAAAGCCGTGTTTAAAGGTTTTTTTGAATACGATCCGGTGCGTAAAATATATTTAACAAGCTTCTGGGAAGGTACGGAACGTTCCAGGCCCGATCGGTATAGACATTCCAAGTTACTGTATATTTTTGATGAAGCGGGCCACTTGATTGATACGCTAGGCTCCCATCCCCCACTATATTATAGCGGTGACTATGTTCGATCAGGAGTGGACAAAATAGTTTACTCCTACCCCCATGTATATCATCTTAACGCTGTCGGGCCATTGATAATCACCATTTATAACATTGTGAGTAAAGAAACCGAACAGATTGAGGTTTTCTCAAAGTTTCATGATGCTAAAATATACTATCAAGATCATCCTCAAGAAATGGTTCCGGATCATGTTTTGAACTTTGCCGTCAAAGATGATCAATATTACATATTCTATGTGTATTACTCGGATAACAGATTTCCAGACGGTATGGATACTGATAGAATCAATTTAATTTATGTTAAAGGGAAAACTAAATTATTTGATATTGAGGTTATTCCACAAGGTAAGTTCAACCACTCTCAACATATGCTGACACACAACGTATCGGACACCATTGAATTTATTATTCAACCTCCTGATGAAGAATTTACAATGTTTTTAAAAGGTGTAATCCAATGAGATAAATGATTACTTAGAATATACCACCAGTCGCTCGACTGTGGCGAGTGACTACCATTGACCCTAAAGATAACATACATGAGATCAAGAATTCATTCGGATCTGCGGAAATAACAAGACATAAAGTGGGAAAACGGAAACAACTAATAATCTCCAGCAGCACCGCTCAGCTAAGCCAGTTTTTTCTTGATTAAATCTCTGATCAATGTAAGGTTGTACGTCTTCTTATTGCCTTTTTTATAAAGTTTAATTGTCTGGTTTTCAGTTTGAATTATTTTAATAATACAATTACATATGAAATAATGGTAGTAAGTATTTATGAAGAATTGATTTTTTTACCCCCCATTTTAGATTAAAATCACAGTATGTTCAACTAAAATCAAATTCATTATGAAAAAGTTTATGGCAAAGACATTCGTAATTCTTGGTTTATCCACTACATTTATGTTTGCCGGTATTAAATCCGCTGACGCAAAAGTATGTGAATATTCATATCCACTTAATGATTATATGGCCGTTTATGAATGTGATGATGGATCTATTGAGGTCGCCATGAGACCTATCACCATATCATCGGAGTAGTTTTAAGTATTAATTAGGTAAAGTAAGATATAAACTTTGCTAGCTTATATCTTACTTTATTTTTTTAATTATGATAAAAAAATCTTTAGTATTCAGCATCCTTCTATTTATTCTGAACTGTACAGCAAATGATACTGTTAACACCTTATCCAAACTGCCAGGTGAGTTGAACTTTATTGATACGGTAAAGTTGGATCAAAGCATCATACCAATAAGTGATTTTTACAGAGCTAAACTAATAAATGATACTATTCTCGTAATTCCAAATCTTATTGGAACTAATGCTTATTTATACGGTATTTCAGGTGCTTTCTTATTTGAATTAAGTGAAGAATACTTTGATATCCACGTGCTACCCAAAATGGCAATTGCCGACATTAACATATTTCAAAATCATATATACTTCGCTTACTGGGGTAATAATTGCATTTACAAATTTGATTTAGCCGGAGAATACAACAATAGGCTCTGCTTCAATTATCCTAAGGACTATAAAATGAAAAGCAATTCATGGTCAAAAATAGTTAACGAGGATACTATAATTATAGAATCAGAATACAATAATTGGCAGGGTAGCATTAAAAATAAATTTACGAAATCCCCTTTTATCTCTACCTTCAATTTTAGAAGTGGAGAATATCTGGGAAGCAGGGGTGCTTATCCATCCTATTTTTACGAGGGTAATTTAGCGCTTCAGCGACACATTTTGCTAGCATGGCAGAGGTCTGATGTTTACGCTCTTTTAACAGCAGGGCCTGTACAGTTTCAGAATTGGACTGCTTCTGGTTTGGTAGAAGAATGGCACATCCCTCTGGAAAAACACGATGAACAGGTTTCTTATTTTAAATCTGACCCCTGGAGCGGTGACCTGATGGATCAAATCATAGAACTGGGCTCAGATGAAAATAATCTTGGTATTTTTTACGGGCTTTACAGATACTTTGAAAACAACCTGAGAAACGAAGGCGAGAATACCTATGGACTGCGGTTTTTTAAATTGAACCTACAGACTAATTCCTTCTTTGAACAGGACATGGAGGAAAGTTACGCTGATATCGGCTCGCTAGTGATGATACCAACGGTGAAAAACGACACGATCCGCTTTTTAAAGAAGGAGCAAGAAGAGGTGTATTTACTTACAGCCACTACCTTAAAT
>JBCCIX010000377.1:0-4741 GCA_039028075.1 Bacteroidota bacterium
CACGGTACACGACAAAAGTTTCAAATCATATTTTCGGACGGATATATGTTGAAATCAATCTTTTTTTTCAGCGTCATGCTGATCCGGAAAATAGGAAGAAGCATCTTATTAAGCTATCAGAAGGAAAAATTTCAAAATAAGGTGCATGAAACTTAGTAAGATCCCTCCTTTGTCGGGATGACCTATGTTTTGTCGTATACTGAAAAGACGGGCTTTACTCCGTTCGAAAAACGAAACTGGTTTTCCTACAGGCACTAATTATACACGAACAGACTAAATGCTTGAAGTTTACTATTGTTTTAGTTGACATCCCACCACTTTTCACGTAAAAATGGAGGAACGCTATTAAATGTTTTTCGCTGTCGCTTTTTAAGCTGTTTAGCTCGGTTCACGACTTTGAACTGGTAAATAAGCGCCAGTTCATGCGCTCCGCCTGCTCTCGATCCAATTCCTGAAACCAAAAAGTCGTAGCTGTATCCGAATTCAAATCGGTCAAAGGTGATACCGGTTAGAAGGGCTAGCGTGCCATTCGCCTGTATAGTTTCATCCTGAAGTACCGAAAGTCCACGATACCAAGCCCCAAACATTAAGGGTTCCAAATAGACTTGAAATCCGAGATCTAACTGGTCGAAAGTGCCTTGTTTTCTGTAGATGAACGACGGGTTAACATTTGGCAGATTCTTCTCTTTCTTTGGAGAATGGCTTAGTTTAAGATTAGCCCCTCCGTGTACAGTCCAGCTTGCTCTTATTCGATCTTCTTGGCCAGTGATCGAGACATTGGGTCGATTGATGTGGGCAACAGAAAACCCAAACCACAACTGCCGATTAAAAATCACGGCACCCGAGGAAAAATCAAAATAATCTATCCTATCATTGCCGCTAGCGATCAGGTCCTGATCGTCAATGCCGTTCACAATTTCACTCCCAAAGGTAAAGTCATTGACGTTAAAATTACGTTGAATGTAAGCATACTGTAAGCCGGGAGCAATCACCCATTTATTATTAATGTTTATTTTATAGCTGTAAAGAAAACTTGCGCTTGTAGCCCGAAGTGCACCCGCCTGATCTACCGATATTACCGTACCTACCCCGCTATTTAATCCCCTTATATTATAATCTAAGGCAAAAGCTTGAGTAACGAATGAATCATCTATTGATGGCCATTGTATCCTTGTATTCAGCCCGGCTCGCATTTCAAGTGTAGAGCCTGTAAATCCCGGGTTCAAACTTAAAGGAGAATTAAAGAATTGGGTAAAGGTTTGATCTTGCGCAGCAGCAGGACTAATGCAAAAAAACACCATCGTTATGGTAGCATAGAAAATTTCGCGCTTTTTGATCATCGTATCAGATTCAAAGTTCCAGCTTTATCTACAACCTTTCCGTCGCTAAATCGAATTTTAATAGCATACGAGTAAGTACCCGAAGCCGCTAACTCATTATCGATATAGCCTGTCCACCCTACCTCGGGGTCATTGCTCTCAAATACCTGGGCACCCCAACGGTTATAGATTTTCATATCGAATTCACTCACCCCTTTGGTTATGGGCAAGAAGACATCGTTATCATTAAAGTTTACTATGCGTCCGTCTCCGGGGCCCGTAACGTTAGGAGTGAATGCGTTAGGTATTTCTAGGCTGCCACCTTCCTTCATTATGATCTCCTCTTCGAAGACAAACTCTGATTCACAGCCTTGTTGACTGATCACCAGTAATGAAACCTCATATGTGCCCGGCATATCATATATCTTAAAAGGCTGAAATGCATCGGACGTGGTGCCATCGCCAAAATCCCATAAGTATTGCGCTCCTCCGATGCTTGTATTTGTAATCTGTAGAGGGTCCGGCACGAAGTATTCCACCGGATCGATGGAAAAAACGGCAGTTGGTAGATCAAAAACTGTAATCTGTAAAATAGCTTGATTTGTTGCTCCCGAAGAGTTAGTAGCGGTGAGCGTCACGGTGTATGATCCGGAAGTTTGAAAGGTGTGAGTTGCGTCCACCGTGTTGATTACATTACTTCCATCACCAAAATCCCAAAAATAACCGTTCTCTTCGGCTTCTAGTGATTCGTTGGTAAAACTGACTTCAAGGGGTAAACAGCCTTCCGTGATAGTAGATGACAATTGAGCAATCGGAGCTTTGGGTATAATTTCCAATACGGATTGGTCAGATACCGAGGCGCAAATTCCGGAATCATCAAAAGCAGTTAAGGTTAAAACCGTAAAGCCCTCTTCATTAGCCTCCGGGGTATAAACCGAAACAACTTGATCAACCGGGCTAAAAGATCCGCCTTTATTTGAATTCCATTCAACCCGATCAAAACTTCCGGTAACTTCACCGACAATCACTGCGGTTTCTCCTTCATTTATGGTTAGATTGTCACCAGCGTTAACCAACGGCCTTGGTTTAATCTCAACGAGAATTGATTCGGAAGTATTCGGACATATATTTTCTCCGTCAAGTGCCGTCAAAGTCAATTCTACCAAGCCTACTTCATCAGGCGACGGAAAATAGGTGGTAACGGCCGTTTCTCTATTGCTAAAGGTTCCCGCATTGACAGAGGACCAACTAAGTTCTGAAAAAGTACCTGTTACCGTACCCTCAATAAGGATCGGATCACCCTGACATGATTCAGCTTCAGAACTAACTTCGATTGAAATAGTTCGATTAAAGTTAACGCTAACCTCGCTGCTACCAGGCTCGCACACAGAAGAAGCGTCAGAAGCCATCAATGTAAATGTTACTAAGCCTATCTCCTCATCAGCAGGTAGATAGTTAGCGTTCAGGCTACTGGCATTTACTAAATCGCCTGCGCCCGAGGTGGACCATGCCAAATCGGTAAAATTGCCGGTAACGCTACCGAAAAGTTCAACTGCCTCCTCTTGGCAAAGTGTTTGGTTTTCACCGGCAGAAACGATGATCTCTTCTTTGATTTCCAAAGTCAAGGAGGTCACGTCAGTGCCGCAAAAGCCTTCGGCATCGGTGGCAGTCAAAGTGATTACAGCAGCACCCGTAACGCCCGGATCCGGAGTAAATATAGCGTTGGCACCAGATGCATTATCAAATGTTCCGGCAACATCACTGGACCATTGTAAGCCGGTAAATTTTCCACTTACCTCAGCATTCAGTACCAAATCTTCTTTTTGGCAAATAATTGCATCATCAAGTGGTGCAATTTCAATCGCCGGGAAAACCGTTATACTGATCGATTTTTCATCCGTACATTCGTTATCATCTTGAGCGCTATATATAAGTTCGAAGGTGGTTATCTCGGTTACAGCTGCATTAAACTCAGGACTCTCCACATTATCTGCATTCAAAAAGGGCGCGCCAGTGCCTGTCCATAAATGATCCAAAGAACCAACTCCTCCGCTTGCATTACCATTAATAGATAGGGTTTCACCCGAGCAGATTTGAGTTGCCTCGGGCGTGGGGTTGACCGTTGGGCGTGGATTAACAGTAAGCGACAGTAAGTCAGATACTGCTTCACATGTATTTTGATCTCGGAGCGTATAGACTAATTCGTACGTTGTGGTTGCTGATACCGTATGTTGAAAAAGTGGATTCGGGATATTCGTTGCATCCAAAAAAGCGGCACCCGTCCCTGACCAGATGTGCTCAACATATTCTCCAGAACCTCCTGAAGGGTTACCGTTAATTGGTATGACCTCTCCTGAGCAGAAAAATGAAGCTTCACTACTTGGATTAACTGTAGGTAATGGCCTAACCTGTACCAGCACATTCCCTGAAATACTACCGAAACAGCTGTTACTGTTTCCGTCTGACACATCAACTAGACTGTAACTTTGGGTGGCCACAGGATCTACCGAAAAAGTATATGGTGACGAAAGTATGTTATCTATAGGAACAGTGTTTGTACCATTTGTGTAATTGACATCCCAGGGCGGCGTTCCCGTTAAATTGATCGTGAGTTCCGCCGACTCTCCATTACAAATAAACGTACTGCCTGACAATGATGCCGTCGGCGATTCATTGACCTTGATATCCACAGTGTTGGATAGAACCGTACCAGCACATACGATCGTATTCACCTCATTAACCGAAACCAATGAATACGTTGTGGTTGTGCCAGTAGGGGCATTCACTGAAAATGTATGCGGAGAACTTGTAATGCCGTTAATGGGAAGGCTCGTGGCCCCACCATTATCCGACCATCGGATATTCCACGGACCGGTCCCTGTGAAAGCGACCGTGATCTCGGTAGGCTCATCTAAGCATACGTCTAAGTTTGAACTTACAATCTCAGCAGTAGATTGCACTCTCTGAGTTACTACAACAGGACTTCCGGTAACCTGACCATCACATAACACTCCATCGTCCTCTTCGACGGCAACCAAAGTATACGTTCTGCTTTCTCCAGGAGTTCCGTCTACATCCAGTTGATAATTGGAAGACGTTATATTTTCTTCCGTAAATGAATTTCCTAAATCATCCTCATACACAATTTTCCAAGGCCCATTTGCGGAATTTCCATTAAGTTGCACATCGAGCGTGGTCATTTCACCTTCACAAATAAATCGCTCGTTGGTATTTATAAATTGAGCTTGTGGTAAGCTATGAAAATCGACCTGCATCTGATCATTTACCGTGGGTAATGAACCCTCATCGTCAGTTGCGGTCAGGGTTAAAATATAAATACCGGCCCCGTCCGAAGGAGTAAAATCTGAGCTTAAGCTTGTAGTAGAGTTGAATGTACCAGATCGATTGGAGGTCCAAAGTAC
>JBCCIX010000378.1:0-4732 GCA_039028075.1 Bacteroidota bacterium
CGGGCAAGTAGTATCCTACGCAAGCCAATATCAATATCCTTCTCGGTAATAAGGTTTTGTTGGAGGGCATCGGACAGAAATTGATAGTAATCACCACAATTCAGATCACAACCTGCGAGTAGTGCGGCAGCAGCGGCTTCCTCTTTGGAGTTTACTATTTTATGGTGCTCGAAAATGTCACGAATGGCGCCGCAATCGGAAACGACTACTCCTTCAAAGCCCCATCCTTCCCTGAGGATTTCATGGAGTAGTCTGGGATGCGCACTACACGATTTACCGTTGAAGCGGTTATAGGCACTCATGATCGAATAGGCACCACCTTCTTGTATGGCCTCTTTGAAATGGGGTAGGTAGGTTTCGTAAAGGTCTTTATCCGAAGCCATGGCATTGAATCGATGCCTCTCGGGTTCGGGACCACTGTGTACGGCATAGTGTTTCGGAGTTGCAATAAGCTTGAGATATTTATCGTCGTTTCCCTGGAGGCCTTTGATAAAATGAACGCCCATCCTTCCGGTCAAATAAGGATCTTCACCATATGTTTCAATCCCGCGGCCCCATCTCGGGTCCCTGAAGATATTGATATTGGGTGCCCAATAGGTGAGGCCTTGGAAATTATTCCGTTTTCCCTGCCGGACAAATTCATGGTGTTTTGCCCTGGCCTCGTCGGATATGGCCGTGCCGATATCGTACAGTAACTCCTTGTTCCAAGAGGCAGCGAGCCCGATTGGTTGGGGAAACACCGTGGCCCTTCCGGAAAATGCCACCCCATGTAACCCTTCGTTCCACCATCCGTACGCTGGCACCTTAAGCCGTTCAATAGCCTGGTTATTATAATTCATCAACGTTAGCTTCTCTTCCAAGGTCATTTGGGCGAGTAAGACATCAACCCGGTGGTCGAAAGGGATGGACGCATCCAGATATGAAAAATCAACTTTTTTATGGCACGAACTCATGCCAGCGATGAGTAGGTTAAGAAAAAGAATCTTTAAGGGTCGGGGCATGGTTTACGTTTATTTTATTTCGATCTCAATAACATCGTGAAGGCCTTGTTTGAAGAAGGTGGGATTCCTGTTATTAGCTACAGGTAAGGCATCATCCCAAGCATAGAGGTGAATTTTGGTTTTGCCTTTCCGTAGACCTTTTATTTCACCGAATTTATTGACTTTAATGATATCCTTGTTTTCGGAATACCATATTACACTGTTTCGCGTAGCTTCTTTTGGCAGTAAATTAAAAGATAATTGAAAGACATGGCCCAAGCCGAGCTCAGTGATTTTTTCCTTGATTTCAATATCGGCCACCGGCACATACTTATTTTGGTTGATGACTTGTTTTAGATATTCATAAGCCTCCCTTTGTTCATCGTTTAGAGAATCAATAGGAAGCCCAGAATAAAGTCTTAAGCCCCATTTCCTGATTTCAAAACGGTCTCCGGTAGTTTCAAATTTATCTGTTTCAATGTCAAAAAAACGCCCTCTCGGAAACTTAGCGGTGGGGGCGTAGTATTTAAACTTTTTTGTAAAGGCATATTCCAGCAGCAGGCTATCACTCGAATAGGTTTCGTTTCTGTTGTACCAGGTGTAAATATGTTTTCTGCCTTCTCCATTTCTACGGGTTAAGGCAGGCCAAATACTTTGTCCGTCCAAGAAGTTTTGGTTGGGAACTCCCACCCCTGCAGCTTGGCAAATCGTGGGAAAAATGTCAACCACATCTACAAGTCCGTCATGTTGCACCACTACTTCGCCTCGGTCATTGCCTAAAGCCGATGGAAGATGAAAAATGAGCGGTACACGCGTGCCATTATCACTGGTACCACCTTTTCTTCCCGGGTAGGTAGTTCCATCGGGAAGTATATGGCTGAATATTTCTTTCGTGCCGTTGTCTGCCATAATTACAATTAAAGAATGCTCACTTAGCTTGTGCTCTTCGATCGTTGACACTACTTTTCCAATTAATTTGTCCATGTAAGTAATCATGTCCGGGAGGTACGCCGGATCATCTCCCGCCCGCCCATTTTTGTTGTGGGTGGCTTCATCAAAACCATCAAACAGGGTTTTGGGTCGGGTGTCCGGTGTAGGTTTATGCTCATCGTGTACAAGTAACATAGGGTAATAGAGAAAAAACGGGCGGTCCTTGTTTCGATCAATGAAGTCCAGGGCATGCCGGTTGATGATGTCAGGCCCGTACCAACGTCTACCGGTGTGGGGGTCTATATCGCTACGCCCTTGGTAGTTTACCACTTCTCCATTAATGACAAGGTTTGGATTGATAAACCGCTGACCTTCACTGACCACATCAAAGCAGGCGAACTCATCCCAGCCAAACTTGTAGATATAGTCCTTTCCGCGCACTTCATTTGTTCCTCGGGATTGTTTCCATTTACCGAATATTCCGGTGGCGTATCCTGCCCGTTTAAAAACATCACCAAAAGTGATATCGGATTCATGTTGCGCTTTAGGATGGAGAAAATTCCTATGGTTTCGTTTACCGGTCATCAACGCAATACGAGTAGGTTCGCACAAGGGATAAGCGTAAGCATACCTACACATTACCCCTTGCTTGGCCAATCTATCTATATTTTTAGTATGAACCCTAGCCTTTTCAAACAGGCCGTGATTGGAAGAAATCATATTGGAACCGTATGCTGAAACCCCAAGGTGACTGAGGTCGTCAATTAAAATGAATACGACGTTAGGTCGCCGGATTTTGACATCATCCTTGGTCTTACAACCTAGCATGATGAGTGCGAAGAGCAGAACAATTGAAGTCAATTTGAGTAGGATACCCTGACGACTCATGTCAGGAGTTTTAACAACTTGCGGGCGTTCTCCTGGATGGGAGCTGTGCTAGTACCATCTAACCTAGTCAAGTTACCGCCCAATCCAAGCCCCTTCGCACCTGCGTCTATCCAGGCCTTGGCGCTTTCAATAGCAATTCCCCCGACGGCAAAGATCGGGACATCGTCGAATGGTCCCATGATAGCCTTTAAATAGTCAATTCCCATAATATCGGCGGGAAAAAGCTTTACAATGTCGGCGTTACTTTTCAAAGCGGCTGATATTTCAGTAGGTGTAAGCGCCCCCATTAGGACTGGAATATCGCGGTCATGGGCATATCTGCCCACTTCCGGCTCTACACTTGGCGTAACTAAAAACTGGGCGCCAGCACCGATGGCCTTTTCTGCCAGTTCCACTGAAATGATAGTACCCGCTCCAATCAGAGTATCCGGGTATGTAGCGCGTGCTTTTTCTATCTTATCTTCAAAATTGGGCGTATTGCTTGTTACCTCTACGGTGCCAACATTTGCGGTGACCAGGGCATCAATAATCGGTAATACGTCTACGGCTTTTGTTGTTCTGATGATTACCACCAGTTTTTCTGCCATGATCCTATCAACTATTTCCTGTCTTTTCATGTTACCAGTTCGTAAATGAACCATCTCTTTTGTGTAATCGGGGCACCTCCTTCTTGGTGTACCCTGTTTCTAATGCAAGCTTTTCGTTAAACTCGACACCCAGGCCAGGAAGGGTAGGGAGAATATATTGGCTTCCTTCCATTACTGGCTGCAAAGGATAAAAATCAGTACTATTGGTACCGCACCATTCCACAGGGGTATTTATTTCCTCCATAAAGGTGACATTGGGGGAGGCGGCTACTACATGGATAGTAGCGGCCGTACAAATGGGCCCCAGCGGGTTATGTGGCATGAGGTCGATATAATTTTTCTCGGCTAACGCTGCTACTTTCATGGCTTCGGTAATGCCCCCGACATTACAAACATCCAGCCTCGCGAATTGTGTGATTTGATCTTTTAAGTAAGGCCAAAACTGCCATTTGCTGCTAAATTCCTCACCGATGGCAAAGGGAACTTTTACCATTTTACGTAGTTCTTGATAGGCCGACGGGCTTTCGTCCCGTATGGGTTCTTCAATGAAATCCAATGTGCCTTCAGGAAGTTTTGCTAGCAACGAAACGGTTTCGGGAACGGATAGCCGAGAATGATAGTCCAACCCGATCACCATTCCGTTTCCCATCGCTTTTCTTAGTGTTGGCAGCCAATCAACCACTTCGGCTATGGAAGCCCTTGCGTCAAAAGCCTCCTTTGATTCCTCAGCCTTATAGAGCCTAATGGCGTTGAAACCGGCTTTTTTAAGTTTTTTGGCCTTTGTCAGTAACTCTGATTCGCTATCGAACCTTAACGAAGCGAAACACTCAATCCGATCGCGTTGCTTACCTCCAAGTAACTCGTATACGGGCACCCCTAAATACTTTCCCTTGATATCGTAAAGTGCAATGTCAATGGCAGAAATTGCGGCTGTGAGGACGCGTCCCCCTTCAAAATACTGTCCGCGGTATAACTCTTGCCAGATGGCGCCAATTTCCAACGCGTTTCTACCGATTAGAAAACCTTTGTAATGTTCAATGGCCCCCGCTACGGCCAGTTCTCTCGAAGTGAGACCGGAAGCGCCCCAGCCGTATAGTTTTGAATCTTCGGTTTGCACCTTCACAATGAGCTGGTTCCCAAATTCAATTTGCGTTGGGAAGGTTTTTATATCTTTGATCTTAAGCATTTTGATACACTCTCCTGCGCAATGAAATGCGTTCCACTTTACCTACAAGGAAGATGTAAGCTAAAAAACCAACTAAAGCAACGCTGCTAATGAGCACGAGCGCAGGTGCAAAACTACCATCTTTAGCGAGCAGCCCCACTAAAAAAGGAATCACCACAGCA
>JBCCIX010000379.1:0-4730 GCA_039028075.1 Bacteroidota bacterium
AGAGGAACTAGTGACGAATTGCTTGACGTAGGAAACAGTTTTAGAACGATGGGAATTAATGAGTTCGTGGCTAGCACCTTCATGAACCTATATTATAGTCATAAATTCACCCAATTTACCATTCATCCCAAATACTCTGAACCCCAAATATACTTGCAAGGTGCCATGGCTTATGGTGACTTGAATCAGCCGGATCATCATCTTGGCAATACTTTTACCCCATTAGACGATTTTTACTTTGAAGGGGGTCTATTAATTCGCCGCATGTTTAAAATTAGAGGGATGGAATTTGGTGGGGCAGCCTACAATCGCATGGGCAACTATGCTTTTGATGATTTTATGGACAATGTATTCTTTAAACTGGACGTTGGTATTGATTTAGGAGAGTAAATTTAATACCGGAATGATGACCAATACAGAAATTTCGATACTCCATCAGGCGTTTAAAGGCGATGGAATTATATAAAATAGTGGTAATACGTTTTGTAAAAACGAAACAGATTTTCTTGTGAACACTAGCCCGTTTATTCATCATTTAACTACTAAAAGCTTCTAAACGATATCGATTATGCCGGATCACACTTCTATAAAGTGAGAATCCTTTCGGTAGTTCTCAAATGGATTTTCGATTAATAGAGTGACGGATTCTTCAACAAATCGAAAATTGATGATTTCACGATGCCGGCTCTTTATTTTCGCCCAGGTGCGATGGGAAACGCAAACGTTGAAGCAATCAACGCGTCCTGTTCTTTAATGAAGTTTCTTCCTAGCGCTGTAAAGTACTATTTTTGAATATGGCCAGTAATTTTTCTCATTTAACTGCTTCAGGCAACCCTAATATGATCGATGTTACGCAAAAATCAGTCACAGAGCGTGTTGCAAAAGCCCGTAGTGTATTAGAAATGGATCCCGAAATTATCGACAGGTTTGAGAATGACGAGATTCATACTAAAAAAGGCCCGGTATTTCAGACCGCAATTATTGCGGGAGTAATGGCAGCCAAAAAAACCAGTGAGCTTATTCCTTTATGTCATCCCATTGGTCTTGATAATTGTACCGTAGCCATCAGTTTGGATGAACAGAATCAGGTAATAGTCGAGTGCACCGCCAAAGTAATTGCAAAAACCGGAGTGGAAATGGAAGCACTTACGGGAGCATCAGTGGCAGCCTTAACCATTTATGACATGTGCAAAGGCTTCTCGCAAAATATAGTTATTAAAGAAACCAGGCTCATGGAAAAGACAGGAGGGAAGAGTGATGTTAAGAGAACATAAAAAGCATGCCTCCGTTCAAAAACCGGTTGGTGGTAAATTTCATCGAAATGAGTTCGCCCTACTAGGGGCACCTTGTTCGGTGATACAAGATTTGTCGATCCGCATAAGTACCGCGCTTAAGAAGGATTTTAGGATTGGGTATGTGGATGCGGACCATAATGCCGGTGACTACAGCAGTTTCTTTGAGGTAAAGTACATCGATAAAATTGATCACAACCGGCTGGAGTTCTCTCCTGGTGATTTGACTTATCGCTACAAAGGTATATTCAATGACCAGGATGCTGTTCTCGTTAATGGGAACCATTTTACCGCCAGGCAGCAAATCGTAATCATAAACGAGAAGAAGAAAGAGTCCTTAAGGAGGAAGCTGGATCGCTTGACGGATGTGATAATGATTTTACTGGATGAAGGCGAAGATGAGACCTATGATTTTATTAAAGAGGCTATTCCACATTACATCACTTTGCCTGTTTTTCGAATCACTGACACTTTTGCCATTCTAAAGAGTATCAAAACGACAATATCCGCGCAGAAACCTTTGCTAAACGGTCTAGTTTTGGCAGGAGGCAAAAGTACACGTATGGGCCGTGATAAAGGAGAAATAAACTATAATGGTAAGCCACAACGGGAATATATGGGTGACATTCTTTCAAACCTTTGTAAAGAAACATTCATATCGAAGCGAAGCAACATTGAATTGCGTAGTAATTACGCTTTTATTGAAGATACTTTTACGGGTCTAGGCCCCTATGGGGGAATACTTTCTGCTTTCAGAAAAGATCCTAATGTAGCCTGGCTGTCTGTGGCATGCGATATTCCGAGGCTTGATGAGCCTACCTTACAACAGTTGGTGAACCATCGGGATACCTCCAAAGTTGCTACCTGCTTTCATAACCCGGAGATCAATTTTCCAGAACCCCTCATTACCATCTGGGAACCCTGTGCCTACCAACACTTGCTTTACTTCTTGAGCCTGGGCTATGCTTGTCCCAGAAAGGTTTTGATCAATTGCGACGTTAATTCGGTTGAGCTTGATCGCCCCGAAGTGTTGACTAATGTGAATACTCCTGAAGAATACAATCGTATGAAGAAGCATATTGGTTAGAGTTTCTATAATTGTTCTAGTGGCTAGTGTCATGTCACACTTCAATTGATGGTTATATCTACACAATTCAGTGATTCATGGAAACCTTACTAAGCCTCAAAGGTTTAGTAAGGTTATTCGATCGTGAGTACAGTCGAAAAAGCATATCGTCATTTGATCTGTGACACGACACTAGGGGGCATTGAATCAGCTCAGACCGTAAAAAAAGAACTGAGCGATTACATCATTAGTGACTTTTTGATTTCTCGTAAATTTTAATTTCGGCGTCGTAAGTATAATACCTGAACCATTTGGAAAGTAATTCTTAAGTATCGTCCGCTATTTTCGAGTTTTCGCTTTTGGCTTTTCTAGTAAGAATCTCTTTTCAAATAAGTTGATGTTTTTAGTATACTGTACTGTGGAGTATGCTGTGATCGTGTAGCATTAAATGATCTTGTATTTCTTGCCGGGTAACGATTTGATATGCCCCTGAAATTCTAAGGCCAGAAGGGTAGAAGCCAAACTATTAACGGGAATTTGTGTGGCCCAGCTTAGTTTGTCAATATGTATTCCACTATTCTCGCCCTTTAGTGTTTCTACCACTAAGCGCTCTTCATTACTAAATAACTCGAGGTTCCATAACGGCTGTTTTGGTTCCTTTTCGGAGGTGTCCCAGTTCATGATGTATTCAATATCCTGGATTCCAGTAAGTAAATGGGCTTTGTTCTGCTTAATTAGATTATTGCACCCTTGAGAATACTGTCGGTTAAGATCGCCGGGAACTGCAAATACATCGCGATTGTAGTCATTAGCGAAATTGGCAGTAATGAGGGCACCTCCTTTGGACGCAGCTTCAACTACAACGACCGCATCGCAGAGTCCGGCAATTATTCTATTCCGAGCAGGAAATTTAGGGGCATCCGGTACACTGTCAAACGGTTGTTCAGTGATTACAGCACCACCCTCTTGCATTTCTTCTGCCACTTTCCGGTGAACGGCAGGATACATTTTGTTTATCCCACCGGCCATTACACCTATCGTATTTAAACCATTCCTTAACGCAGTTTTGTGGGCCTGAATGTCGATGCCGTAGGCCAAACCGCTTACGATAAGTGCATTATGCGGTTTTAGAGCTGCCACTAGTTCAGAAGTAAAAGATTTGCCATAATCAGTAGCGTTTCTGGTACCTACAATACCTATTACCTTGTTACTTTCCAGACTGCCCGAACCTTTGATGTAAAGCAAGCTTGGCGCATCATTAATTTGCTTTAATCGCAGAGGATAATCTCGATCTGAGTGAAAAAGAATTTTGACACCGTCTTTCTTAGCTTTATGAAGTTCATTATCGGCACGCTCAATGGGTTGCTGCTCGAGAATGGCATTGGCTGCCACCTCACCAATCCCCGGGACTTTCAGCAGCTTGCTTTTTGAGGCGGCGAAAACCCCTTCAGCTGATCCACAATAGCTAATGAGTTGTTTTATTAAGTAGTTACCAATATTAGGAATGAAGTGCAGCGCAAGTTGAGCTACCCGATTACTTTCCATTAGAAAAGATTAAGCGTCCCTGAGCTCCAGTAAAAATTTCTTTACGTTATTGAGGGAATCAATGAGTTCCATTTTATCTTTCATGGCTCCCGGGTCGTTCTTAAGCATTTCTTTGGCCCCTTGAAGGGTAAACCCTTTTTCTTTAACCAGATGATAGATTACTTTAACATTCTCAATATCATCTTTGGTGAACTGTCGGTTGCCTTTTCTATTTTTTTTGGGGCGAATAATATCGAATTCGCTTTCCCAAAAGCGTATCAAAGAAGTAGCCACGCCAAACATATCCGCCACCTCTCCAATGGCATAATATTTCTTTTCAATAGCTTTTTCTCGGTACGGCATTGACAAACAAATTAATCTTTAAGATAAGTAATTATACCAGCCGCGTCAATTTTTACAGGTACTTCAGGAAAATCTTTTTCCGTAAGTTCACGCAATTTTGTTATAACCTGTCCGTCCGGGTCAATTCTTGGTCCTCCCGGAGGTTTTTGAACAATAGGAGTGATTTCAGCTTTAAGAAAGGACCCCCTGGCATCGGTAAATACCTTTATGATGGGTGCCAATCCATTAGCTCCCTGTAGGTTAAATCGTGCGTAGGTACAGAAATTTCCGAGGCTGTATATAATAAATCTGTTTTTGTAAATATCTATCGCCCTGCTTACATGGGGGCCATGGCCAAAAATTATATCGGCTCCGGCATCAACCATTGTATGTGAGAATTCATATACATTCCCTCGATTTTCTCCATAAAATAGTTCGGTCTTCCGAGTAACACTCTGGTATTTACTGCCTTCAGCCCCTCCGTGAAAGGAAACAATGACTACGTC
>JBCCIX010000380.1:0-4721 GCA_039028075.1 Bacteroidota bacterium
ATGATATTACCAGGTGTTTTTGTTTTCACTTTAATAGCCGTTAACCCGGTGCCTGGCCAGGATGTACGTTGGTTGAAAAGCTGGAATGAGGCGTATAAATCAAAGCCCGAAGCCTTATCCTCTATAAGTAGAATTGCCTCCGAAGAAGAACCAGGGATACCCTTTGTGATCAAGGGTAAGGTTTTTACACCCGAAGGAAGTCCGGCAAAAAACGTGATCGTGCACGCCTATCATCGTGATGTTCAGGGATTTGATTTTGGTAAGGACGATAAGAAACTTTCGACCTGGAGACTCCAAGGTTGGGTGAAAACAGATGCAAAAGGGAGCTTTCAATTTAATACCATACGCCCGGCACCGGATCATTTAGGAAGAGAGGGAGCACATATTCATTTTACACTTCTAACCGAAAAATTCGGAAGACAATGGGCACCTACAGTTTATTTTGCGGATGATCCTAAGGTTAAAGCAGATAAACGAGAGCGTGCTAAAAAGGCCGGTAAATTTAGTTGGTTAGTAGAGGTAAGTGAAAGTAAAGGCGGGCAATTCATACAGGTGAATATCCAAATAAAAAAACAGTCAGACTTTTAGAATGAAATAATAGCTAACCTGGGAGTAGTTCTTTCGTTATCATTTGCAGGGCCCATTCAGATAAGAAACCTATGATCATTCAGACTTCCAAAAAACTACCCTCAATCAAAGAACTCGGAGAGATTTTAAAAAAAGGGCTTTCGGATCAGTATTCATATAATGTATTTGGTTTGGGTAGTCAAAGTGTTCTAGTGGGTAAATCCCACTTAATAGGGGCACAAATTACGATTCACGGACAGGAAGTTTCAATTGTTTCATCACCCCCATCTGTCCTTGGAGGATTTTTACAAACTCTGGGAATGACAGAACTGGCGATTTTTATTCTTCCACTTTTTGGTTTTTCAGCGCGATCCAAGTATGCAAAGCTGGAAAAAGAAATTAGCTCCTTTATCCGGTATAAGTATAATTAAGGGTAGAAATTTCTAGGATTTCCTTAAGCTCGCTACCCTTGGTAATCACTGAATCGTTAAAACATCAAGAAGTTCTTGGTCTGAAGTTTGGCTATGCACCCATCGGACGGCCGCAACTATGGGTCTATATTTATTTTATTGATGGATTACTGATTGACACCGGACAACGTAGAGCTTCCAAACAGATTCTCGAGAATACGGAAAACTTAGCTGTAGATCAAATATTCATCACACACCATCATGAAGATCATACCGGGAATATTCGTGCTATACAGGAAAAGCATAGCTGCGAAGTATTCGGGTCTGAGAAGTGCAGTCAAATAATGAAGAACCCACCGGGAATTAGTACCGCCCAGCGGTTGGTTTGGGGCAATAGAGACGCTTACGATCTCATTCAACCTGTTTCGGAAACCTTAAAAACGAATAAGCATCATTTCCAAATTATCCCAATACCAGGTCATTCTCCGGATATGGTAGCCCTGTATGAACCTCAACAAAAATGGTTGTTCTCGGCAGATCTATTCATCAATTTGTATATCGGTTATTTTTTGGAAGGTGAAAGTATGCGGGATCAGATTGAATCTACAAAAAGAATCCTGGACTTGGACTTTGACGTCATGTTTTGTGCCCACAACCCTCAGCTGACTGATGCTAAAAGCTCGCTGAAAAGAAAAATGGACTTTTTGGAGTCATTCTTTGAGCAAGTAGCTACGCTACACAACAAAGGATATTCTGAAAGACAGATTTTCAAAAGCCTTAAATTAAAGGAAGACCATTTCGTGAAATTTTTGTCGGGAGGCCAACTATCCAAGATAAATATGGTCCGATCTGTGGTTAGCGATATTGATCGAAAACCTTAAGCAATACCTTACCTTTGTTGATGGATTTTGTTATTGCAATAATGAAGTTTAAAAACATAGCGTCATTTAATGAATACACCAATGTCAGAAAGCCGGCTCATGACTTTATAGATGTTGGCGAATATCCCCAAAACTTTTTGTCATCTTCCCCTCCGGTCTATCCTAACTTTTATCGCATATCCATTAAGTATGGCTTAGAAAACGACAGAGAGAAAGGATTCATGTATTTTTCAAGTCCCAATCAGGCTATTGAGTGGAGTACGGAGGTACCCTGGGAGGGTTATTATATTAATATCACAGAAGACTTAATTTCAAGTAATCAACATTTAGAGTATTCATTTCTGAATTACGGACTGCATGAGCCACTTTTTCTCGAGCCCGAAGAAGAAACCACTATTACGCAGTTGTTCAAAGAGGCCTTTGCAGAGTACAATAAGGAGGCTTTTTCGATGGATTTATTGCTGGCCTACTGCAATTTGATTTTTGCGCATGTAGCACAATTTTATAAAAGGCAATTTGGTGAGCGCAAGGAGCCTTACAGTACTTTGGTCAACGACTTCTTTTCTTTACTGAATAGCTATTACGACCAAAATTTAAAGGATAACAAAGTAGTACAACCTTCAGTAAATCACTTTGCGAACCAGTTAAATGTAACTCCCAATTATCTTAGTGATGTGATCAGGTTCTACACAGGTAAGCCGGCGCTAGACCATATCCACCAGCACATTGTGAAAATGGCGAAACCCTTATTGATCCAGAAAAGATCAACCATTTCTGAGATCGCTTACGGGTTAGGTTTTGAATATCCAAATTACTTTTCCCGTCTTTTTCGGAAAGTTACCGGGGTCTCGCCTTCGCGTTTTTCCCATCAGTAATTTGTATCCTTTTTACCTGAATTTGTTTTCCAGACAGGTGGGTTAATCCACGGAACTTAGCCATATATTAAAATTGTTGATTATGGCCTTTGAAAAAACACTTGAATATACGATTGATGGTACCCTGAAAGGTAGAATGGGTGCAGAGGCATACGGTAAAGTAATTATTCAGCAGCAATCCATTTCGGAGCAAGAGTATGGAACAATAAAGTATTTAGCTGAGTTTGCGGTACGTCCTATGTTTAGAACGCCTGTTCATAAAACTCCGGCGGACCATGGTTTGGATACCTGGGAGGATGTCTATTTTCCTTCCAGTGATGGTACTCCTCTGGAGGGCTGGTACATACCTTCTGTACAAGGGAAATCCGATAAACTCATCATTATCAATCATCCGATGCCTATGAGTCGTTCCGGCTTTACCGGTCATTTTGGAGAGCCTTTCTCAGGCGTGGATACCCTGGAAATTGACTTTGTAGCCCATATGGGACATCTGTCACGGGCGGGTTATAATATTTTAGCTTATGATTTGCGAAACCATGGTAACAGCGGGGCGGCAAATGGTGGAATTTGCGGCATCGGCAGGTACGAGTGGCGCGATGTGGTGGGAGCCCAGCTTTACGTGAAAAATCATCCGAAATTAAGTACGATGAAATGTGGGCTGTACAATAGGTGTACTGGTGGGAATGCAGCTTATGAAGCCATGTACCGACGACCTGAGTTGTTCGAAGATATTCTGTGTTTTTTCGGGCCCATGACGGTTTCCATGACCGCACTAATGACGTCATTTGCCGGTCTCATGGGGTTGGATCAATACATGGAGTTAATGGATCTTGAGCAATTAAAACTGGGAGGCTTTACCAATGGCGAAATGCATCCTCAGAAGTATGCCCAAGCGGTAAAAGTCCCTTACTTCATGGCCCAAGTCCTAGATGATATATGGACGGATAACCCCAAAGACGCCCAGGAGATCTTTGATAATATCAGCTCCAGCGAAAAGGAACTGTTTTGGATAGAAGGAACGAACCGTAGGTTTGACGGGTATAACTACTTTGGGGTGCACCCTGAAAAAATGATTGCTTTCTTAAAAAAATACTTAGGATAGCACTGCTTCAACAAACTTTTACGCTTAAGTGGCTGTCTCAAAAAGTAGGTCATCCTGAGTTTGCGAAGGATCTTACTAAGCTTAGGTGACTGTTTAAAAGTTTAGTGAGATTCTTCCTTCGTCAGAATGACTTGAAATGTTGGTTTTCTACTTTTCAAGACAGCCACTAAGTTATTGAGTATTACCTAATATTCTACCTCACCCCTGGCCGGATAACCGGAACTGACGATATAATCCACTGCTTTCACAAATGAAGGGAGGTAAGGCCTTCCCCAAGGGTTGCTGTTAAGGGCAGAGTAGTACACCTTATTGGTATTATCCACTAGAAATAAACCTGGCTCGCTAAACTGATCCGGTTCCCCTTCTCTTACTGCCTTGCTCAGAAATAGTCCCCAATCTTTCGCTTGCGGTTCACTTAGACCATAACCTAGGTGAAGCTTGGTTATACCCCATTTTTGTCGGGCTAACCTGGCCCTTTTTTCCGAGTCCATGCTTACCGCTACTATTTTCACGCCTCTGTTTTCGAACTCCGGGAGTAGTTCCTGTAACTGCTGGAGGTATTTTTCACAAATAGGGCAGTGCAAGCCCCTGTAAAATACAATAAGACTAAAGTGTTCTGGCTGCTGATCATTTAAGGTGAATTGTTCTTCGCCTAATAACGGAAAGGACAGCTCTGGCGCCTGGTGTTTGGGTGTAGGTCTTTTCATGGCTAGGAGTTTCTAAAGTGAGTTACTAAATGTGCATGAAATCGTTTGAAGTCATTTTCTATTTCCGGGTTTTTCATCACATCATACGCCAGGAACGTTGGCAGTGGCTCAAGGCCAAACCACTTGAAATTTAAGTGCATGGGCCTGAGCAAATCATCTTCACTGAGGCCATTGAAAAA
>JBCCIX010000381.1:0-4693 GCA_039028075.1 Bacteroidota bacterium
TCATAATGCGAAATAGTAGATGAGTGCTGCATGTGTATAAAATATTTTTCCTATCGAGTAAATCGTTAGACTTATCTCTCACTGCTTTATTTAGCAGAAAGTGGTTTGATTTCAACTTACCTAATTGCGATATTTGCATTTTATCAAATTGAAAATTAATGAAACGCTTACTGATATTTCTTCTTTTCTTACTCCCTACTTTGTATCTCAATGCTCGAGAATCTGCATCTATTTTAGGCCCCGAGATCACAAACAAGACGCTAGAGTTACCTGACTTTCACAGTGTATATGTAAATTCGGCCTACACGGTGTACATAAAGCAAACCAATAAACAAGAGGTCAAAGTAGAAGCGCTAACTGAAATTTTTGAAATTAGTGAATTCAAGGTAGAAGAAGGTGTACTTCACGTGAACATCAAAAGAAAACCTGATGCTAATAATAAAAGTTTGTGGGCAAAAATTGACGATATTAAAATTTCACCCACATTGAACGTTAAGATCTCTATGAAGGACGTAAAGGAATTAAGAGTAAATGGAAACGGCAAAATTATTGGCGAAAATTCAGTAGCCTCACCGGTGCTAAATCTAGGGGTAGCCGGATCCGGTTCGTTAAGTGTTGATGTAAAAGGTAAAGAAATAAAAACTCAAATTTCAGGTTCCGGCAACGTCGAATTAAAGGGTTATGCCACTGAAAACGAGGTAGATATGAGTGGTTCCGGATCATTATTGGCTTTTGACTGTGAGCTTGAATCCGCTAAGGTGATTGTTAGTGGAGATGGTTCTTGTGAAATAAACGTCAGCGATAATCTGGATGCCAAAGTTTATGGCAGCGGAAATATAAAACATAAAGGTTCCACCAAAAAGGTAGTGAAAAAAGAGTACGGTCGCGGAGAAATCGCACGGGCGTATTAGCCATCCAACCACTGCTTAAAGTCCTGAACACGTTCTCGGCTTACGATAACGTTGTCATCATCTGAATTATGGAGGATAATTTTAAGCCGGCTATTAGAGAAGCTGACCATATCTTTGATCGCTCTTAAGGTAATAATATATTTCCTGTTGATTTGAAAGAACTTTTCCGGATCAACCTTATTGATTAAATCCTGAATTGGATAATCTAGAAGGTAGTTCTTTCCGGTTTCCGTTGCACAGTAGGTGGCCTTATCACGACTAAAGAAATAGTGGATTTCGTCGATACTGACCGTTTTTATGTGCTCACCAATTTTTATGACGAAACGATTTTTGTACTGACGGGTAAGCATCTGGACCGCTTGTGTGATCTGTTCCAGTGAGTTGATTTGGCTCATGGACCCTGGCTTCTCAGATACTCTAAGTTGATTGAGTTTGTCAAAAGCAGCATTCAAGTCTTGCTCGTCAATAGGTTTCAACAAATAATCAATGCTATTCACCTTAAAAGCTTTTAATGCATACTCATCGTAGGCCGTAGTGAAGATAATCGGTGAGGTGATCTTGACGTGCTCAAATATTTCAAAACTAAGCCCATCGGCCAGTTGAATATCCATAAAAATAAGATCAGGTTGGGCATTGCGATTAAACCAATTGATTGATGATTTTACACTATCTAGTTTAGCCAAGATTTCAAGGCCATCCTTCTGATCCAGAACAAGCCTTTCAAGTCGTCTTGCCGCAGGTTTTTCGTCTTCTATAATGAGTACTTTCATAGTTTAAGATTCAATGAGTGGAAGTTTGACCGTAAATAAATGGTTCTCCTCGTTGATCTCGACTTCACCCGACGACAACATGTGATACCTTGCCTTAATATTTTCCAGTCCCACCCCGGACGACTCTTCCTTTAGAATGTTCTTTTTTTGTAGATTGTTTTCTACAGCTATAAACCCCTGATCCTTATAAATTCTAATGACTAGAGGTTCATCCTCTGAAACTACATTATGCTTCAGTGCATTTTCCACTAACATTTGAATTGAAAGTGGCACCACGTGTAGCTCGGCAATTTCCATGTCCTCAATAACAAAGACCAAACTATCCTCGTGTCTAATCTTCTGCAGAAATATGAATGATTGCACAAATTCCAATTCATGTTTGAGTGAAACCGTTTCCTTTTCGCGTGTTTCCAAAACGTACCGATATACTTCAGATAGTTTTTTGATGAATTTTGCAGATAAGTCTGCATCTTCATAAACCAAATTCGTCAACGCATTCAAGCTGTTAAAGAGAAAATGGGGATTAACTTGATTCTTAAGTGCCTCATACTTGGCGGATATTGCCTCCTTCTTTATGCGCTCACTTTCAATGGCCAAATGACGCCAGGAGTTTAAAAAGCGGCGTGAATGCATGATAAATGTAATCGATAAAGAGATTCCCACTGAAATAATAATCACAGTAGTGGTATCCCCAATATCCAATTCCAGGAACTCCTCGAAGGTATATTGCAGAATTAATACCATCAAAACCGTGTATGCGGTATGGCCTATCAAACTCGCTATGAGCCGCTTAACTGGTTCTTTCAGCCACGTAAAATACAAGCTAATGACGTAGTTAACCAAGCCATTTCCCTTACTCAATGTGATCCAAAGTGTGGCGGAAATAAAGATGGCGTATTTCAATAGACCAAAGTCTTCCCTACACCCTGGACAAACCAAATACCCAAATGGAATCCCGATCAAGCCCAACCCTATAATATCTCGAACCTGACGCCCCCAAAATGATCTTATTTTTAATACAGCCATTATCGTCTGAAATTATGGAATTTAAATTAATCACAAGCTACAGCGCTGAGGTCTTATATTTTTTTCTGTAAATGCCTATCCAATAGATGATCAAAGGAACACCAATAATGGAAGGCCAACTCCATCGCAACCAGATAGGCATAAAACTGATAACTTGAGCCGAAAAAGCGGTTACGGTGGCAATAAAACCGCCAACCATACCTCCAATATGCTGAAACAGCCAGGTTTTTGGATGATGGGTGTGGGTAAAAAGTTTAAAATTATTGTACGATGAACGCACCCCAAGCGTGCCAAAACCCAGCGCCAGATACGGAAAGGCTCCGCCGTAACCTTGAACCAACACATAAATTCCCCACCCTATAAAAACAAGGTTAAATACCGCATTAGTACCCAATGCCGCCCAATCTAACATGGTTACCCTTTGTGATTTATTATGGATACCCTTTAAAAATTTCCATCGGTACCCACTTAATACAGCGTAATAGCTAAAAACAGCAATCATGAGTAAAAATGGAATCCACTTGACGGTAGATAAGTAAAGAGCGGTCACGAATATTATGGTCATACACCAAAAAAATGTCAACCCCCAAATCGCATGGTTTCGTCCTCCCTTTTTAACGATCATCGCCACCGGAGCTACAAACAAAGCAACAGCACCGGCAGCAATGTGGAGAATTAATAGTGAACGGGTAAAGACTTCCATCAATTTAGTTTGATAGAAAGTACGGTGTCTGTTTCTATCATCAATTTTGCCTCTGCGTATTTTGCTGGTCCAAAAGCAGCATTTGGATTATTAGAGAATCCATATCCTTCCACCGGCCCCATACCTCCAAAATCTAATTCACCATTCTCATTTTCGTCGTGAAGCACTGATACTGCATATTCACCCTTAGGAAGTCCATCTACTGTAAAAGTGTTTCCACTGTGTTTTTCAAGGTCAACTTTCAATGCTTTGAAAGGTTCTTTTAAAAAGGTTGAAGATGAATTGAATACGCTCACTCTCATCTCACCTTTTTGGTTTAACATACCCTCTACTTCCAAGGTAATTGATACTGTTTCTTGTGCGCATGCGATTTTGGCCACTACTAGCAACCCTAAAATGATAATTAACTTTTTCATGATCTGCTATCTTTTTGTTTGATTATGATGCTAATATCCGAGGCACCTCGACCGCTTGAAAAAAGGACTTACTGAACTGTAGAATTCTGTAGATGGGTTGTTAAAACTGAAAGAATTATCGATTTTGGTCTATGCGAGAAGACGGAGTAGCTACATTTTATGCAAAAGATAGTAATGCATGGCGAAGCTGGCTGGAACAAAATCATACCAAAGAAAAAAGCGTGTGGTTAATTATCTATAAAAAGTCCAGCAAGACCCCAAGCGTTACGTACGACGAAGCCGTGGACGAATCTCTATGTTTTGGATGGATAGACAGCAAACCAAACAAACGAGATGCAGAAAGTTACTATCAATTCTTCGCAAAAAGAAACACAAAAAGTAATTGGAGCAAGGTGAACAAAGATAAAGTGCGGCGGCTATTAAAAGAAAATCGTATGAGGCCCGCTGGGCTTGAGATGGTGGCAATAGCGAAGAAAAGCGGTACATGGAACGCTCTTGATGAGGTAGAAAACTTGGTTATTCCGGATGATCTTGGCATGCACTTTCAAAAGTATCCGGATGCTGCCATAAATTTTGAAAACTTTCCAAAGTCTGTTAAAAGGGGCATATTAGAATGGATACTAAATGCAAAACGTCCGGAAACTCGATCAAAAAGAATCGATGAAACAGCGAAGCTGGCGGCAGCCAACATCAGGGCCAATCAGTTTAACCCCAAAAAATAACGTTGCATGAAAAAAGTCCTCACTGCCTTTATCGTTATGGCTGCACACCTTTCTTTCAGTCAACCTGAGACCGAAGTATACCTGTTTAAGCTGAGTAAAAATGAAAACTCTTTCACGCTAAGCGATCCCTGGAATGTAAGTGCAA
>JBCCIX010000382.1:0-4676 GCA_039028075.1 Bacteroidota bacterium
ACACTATTATGGACGCAGACCATCTTATCAATGCCTCATTACAAATCATACCGTTGTCAGGTGCAAAGGGCCATTATCACTACATTGATGAAGCCATTAAAGTAATTCAAGAGAGTGGCTTAAAATATATGGTCACACCTATGGAAACGGTAATCGAAGGTAGAAAAGATGATGTTTTGAACGTCCTGGATGAGGCCCGAGAAGCGGCACTGCGGGCGGGTGCAGAAGAATTACTTGTGAATATCAAAATTCATCTCAAAAAGAATGCGGACGTTACCTTCGGTGAAAAGGTGGACAAGTTCAAATGAATCCTAGGTATTTCTTTATACAACGGTAAGGTAACGTTCGCATCAATCGGATTTTTTTAATCGTTAAATGCGTTCATCGTCCTGGTAATGCCAATGGTACAAAATCCTAATATCATATCGATTGCTTTATCGATCGCGGGAGGTAGTTCTTCAAATTCCTGTTTTGTAAAGTTGCTGAGGACATAGTCTACTTGACGACCTTTAGGAAAGTGATCGCCGATACCGAATTTTAAACGAGCGTAATTCTGTCCTCCGGTAAGCTCTTCAATATTTTTTAGGCCATTATGCCCCGCAGAAGAGCCTTTTCCTCTCATTCTCAGTTTGCAAAAGGGCAGTGCAATATCATCAGTGATCACCAAAAGATTTTCTTTGGGTATTTTCAACTCTTTTAACCAGAAACTGACTGCTTTACCACTTAGATTCATATAGGTGGTTGGCTGTATTAAATGGATTTGTCTTCCTTTGAATTTGAACTCAGCTTTGGTAGCAAGTCGAGTTTGATCAAATTGCACGGATTGTCGATCCGCCAATTGATCTAAAACCAAAAAGCCAATGTTGTGCCTGGTCAATTGGTATTCCGCACCTATATTACCAAGACCTGTTATCAAATACTTCATGATGGAATTAATTTCACAGTGTCGCGATTCGCATTCAACCAGTTAGGCACCCTTTGGCCTTCGGATCGTAGTGATGATCATCAGGCTTGACGGAGTGGGGTTCGTAATTTCAGCCACTAAACAGTTGAAATATTACGTACTCAACAGCAAGATATTCCCACCTTGCGCCGAACCATCTGGCACTTCTAAGGCAGCCCATTACAACCTAACAGTTAAAAATTAATTAGTGTCATCCGAGAAAAGATTTTTTGCTTTGTAATTATTGCGTTGAAGCAGCCGTTAAATTCCCTAAAGGGCAGTTTATAACTGCTCCTGCCAATTGGCGGGTGAAAGTAGCTTTCAGATTGGAAGAAAAATCTTTTCTCAGATCCTTTAAAGACACTTTTTTCTTGTTAAAAAATTTAGTCGGATGTTAGTAAAACCAACTACGAAAAATCCGTGGTCTAAGTGAATGCAGACCACGGATATTGGGCGTTTCAACTTGAAGTAGCCCCACATTTAGCTAATAGGCGAATAAGCTACTCTGTAGATTCTTCAGCAGGTGCCGCTGCTTCTTCAGATGTTTCTTCGATACCTTCTTCTTCATCATCTGATTTGCCTCTGAGCGCTCTAGGCACCTCGACCACTGCTACGGACGCGATGGGTGTATCCAGGATTTCATAATCCTGGGTTTCTATTTCACCTACCTTTATGGCCCTGCCAAAATCCAATTCACCCAAATTTACTGCGATGTATTCCGGCATGTTCTTGGGGAGCGCCATAATTCTTAAATGTCGTCTTTTCTTGATTAAAGTTCCCCCTTTAGCGACACCGGGCGAAGACCCTTCAAAGTGTACAGGGATATCCATTCTTACGGGCTTACCTTCAAAAATTTGAAGAAAATCTGCATGCAAGATCACCTCGCTTACGGGATGAAACTGAATGTCTTGCAGGATAGCTTTGAATTCTCGCCCTTCAACATTTACGTTAACAAAGTGTGCCTCATCCGTATAAACCAGATTTCTAAAAAGGATCATGGGCGCGTAGAAATGAACTTGTTCATCTCCGCCGTAAATAACGCAAGGAACCTGCCCTTCCGCTCTTAACCTTTTAGCCTCTGATTTGCCGAGATTTGCTCTGTTATACCCTATAATCTCAACTGTTTTCATAATTATATTAATTTAAGTGTGAATTCTATTTTTGTATAAATAATGAACTTATTGATCCGTGTGTATGGACATTATTTATCGCCCTGGCGAATAAGTCCGATAGCGTTAAAACTCTAATTTTCTTACTTTCTTGTCGCAAAGGAATACTGTCAGATACCACCAACTCTTCTAGAACGGAGTTGTCGATGTTGTCATGTGCCTTTCCTGAAAGCACGGGATGGGTTATTACGGCCCTCACCGAGTTTGCACCATTTTCCATGAGCAATCTAGCCGCCTTGCACATGGTACCTCCGGTATCGATCAAATCATCAACCATTACTACGTCTTTCCCCTTTACGTCTCCAATTAAACGCATTGAAGCGATTTCGTTCGCCCGTTTACGGTATTTGTCACAGACGACGAGGTCAGCGCCGAAGAATTTGGCAAAACTTCTGGTGCGTTTAACACCACCTACGTCGGGCGAAGCGAAAATGATATTTTCGAGCTTTAATGACCTTAAGTAGGGAACGAAAATGGCCGTACCGTCCAAATGATCTACGGGTATATCAAAAAAACCCTGGATTTGGTCGGCATGCAGATCGCAGGTCATAATTCGGTCGGCACCGGCGGCAGATAGTAGGTTGGCCATGAGCTTCGCGGCAATTGCCACCCTAGGGCGGTCTTTACGATCTTGCCTGGCGTAACCAAAATAGGGAACTACGATAGTTACGTACTTGGCGCTGGCTCGTTTTGCCGCATCAACCATAAGCAGAAGCTCCATTAAATTATCAGATGGCCCAAAGGTGGATTGGATTAAGAAAACATCGCAGCCCCGGATCGACTCAGCAAAATAGGGGGCCATTTCACCATCACTAAAGATTTGAATTTCGGAATCTCCGAGAGGTTTTCCGTATGCTACCGCTATTTGCTCGGCAAGATACCGTGTGGCACTCCCAGAAAAAAGCTTTACCGTTGACATTCCTTAGTTGCTTTAAACAAAAATAGGTGGCTTTATTCCACCTATTTTTCGTTTGGTTGTCCGACTAGGGCTCGAACCTAGACTCTTCTGGACCAAAACCAGACGTGTTGCCAGTTACACCATCGGACAAAATAGTATTTATAAATCTACCGGCTCATTTTTCGGATGGCAAAGTTAAAATTTATTTCAATAAAAATAAGTTCGAAAAAGAAATTATTCTAGTTATTCTCAGCAGCCTTTTTCATCTGTTCTTCGATGAACCCGTCGGCAAAAAATTGGTATTTGTTCAGAATGGATTTCACTGCGTTTCGAACCTCCTGATAGCTTTCGAAATTGAGCTTTTGATATTCATCGGTAGCGTAACCTTGCCATATCGAAGAATTTTGCTTTCGGTCAAATACTTGTATCAACAAGGTACCTTGTGAAAGTCCAAACTTGATTTGATTGTACTCCAGGTCGCGGTCTTTTCGTTGGATCCATTGATTGATATCAGGTTGATCGTAGCCACGAAGATTAAGGCTATCCACATAAATAGCATAGTTCAACAGCAGATCCGGCTTTCTTTTTTTTCGCTTGTAACCTAAAAAATTCATATGCTGTTCAATAGAAGAACGGATAAGACTCGTATCCGAACCTTTCAGCGCGTAACTGCTGATGAAATCGTAAGACTTATATTTATCGAATCTACCTTTATAACTGTAGTCATACTCTACTGGAAGCTCCTTATATCCGAAACAGCCAAAAAGCGAAACGGATAACACTACTATTATAATTCTTTTCATTTCCTCAATTTTTAAAGGCAATGAATTTAATTAATAATTGAGTTGATGTCAATTCATTCAATGAGTTTTCCTAGAAATGTCACAAAGATAACTGGTGGGCTACCCATTTTTTTGCATTCACAAACGGCTCAATCCAAGGAGTAACTTCATCAGTTCTGTCTTTCGGGTAATGCGCCCAGTTATGTGGATACAATGATCGTTCGATATGCGGCATCAGGGCCAGATGGCGCCCATCAGCCGAAGCCAGGGCTGCACACGAATGGTCCGAACCGTTTGGATTCCCCGGATACTCAGCGTACCGATATCTGGCTACAATGTTGTATTGATCCGGGGAACCGGAAAGCTCAAATTTACCTTCGCCGTGTGCGATCCAGACACCTAATGAGGTTTGATCCAAGCTCTGGAGTAACACTGAATTGTTCTCTGGTATATCAATAGTCAAAAAGGCTGATTCAAATTTATGAGAATTATTATGAGCCATTTTTGGATGAGCATCCAGATGGGGACAAATTAATTCTAACTCCATCATGAGCTGGCATCCGTTGCACACTCCTAAGCTTAAGGTGTCTTTTCTGGCGTAGAATTGATCCAGTGCTTCCTTGGCTTTAGGATTATATAAAAAAGCACCGGCCCAACCTTTAGCAGAACCCAAAACATCACTGTTAGAGAATCCACCGACAAAAACAATGAAGTTTACGTCACTTAGATTTTCCCTGCCATTGATGAGATCGGTCATATGAACATCTTTTACGTCAAAGCCGGCTAAATGCATACACCAAGCCATTTCCCGGTCTCCGTTTACTCCCTTTTCTCTAATAATCGCAGCTTTGATCCCCGTTCTGGATTTTCTGTTGATATCCAAT
>JBCCIX010000383.1:0-4670 GCA_039028075.1 Bacteroidota bacterium
AGACTGCAAGTGCTGATAAGACTAAAACTTCTTTAGAGGCGGAATATTTCATGGGCAGGTAAGTTTGACGAATCCGACAATGCAACGTAGAATTAATCTGAATTCCAAGTTTTCATCTTCGAATCTTAGTACCTTAGAAAGTAAGATTTTCCTAAACCAAACATGACAAAAATTTTAATTTCGGGGACCATTATTGTCATTTTTTTGGTATGCATTGAAAAGGCTACCGATCCTTTATATCTCACAAAAAAGCAGAGTTACGAACAGTACATTCGGAATCACCCGTATACGTTACGCAGCAAGTCATTAAGTGAATATGCTCAACTACCTAAAAAAGATCGTCCGGATTTAGCCGCAGAGCTCAATTTTCTGATGACAGTGGATCCCAAACTGAAGAGAGTACCTAGTGAAAGAATGGTTTTTGCTTACGACAATGTAAGAAAATTGGTTTCCGAGCGGCGTAAAGCGCCAAAAGCCGGTAGGGAAGGGGAGAACATTAATCTATTTAAAAATGGAA
Organism: Bacteroidota bacterium; assembly: GCA_039028075.1. Taxonomy (GTDB): domain Bacteria; phylum Bacteroidota; class Bacteroidia; order Cytophagales; family Cyclobacteriaceae; genus Fulvivirga. The sequence goes on from JBCCIX010000383.1 coordinate 518, forward strand.
CGGAAAAGATTGAGCTAACCGCTATTCCGGGAGTAAACTGGCTGGAGAGAGGTCCAGATAACGTAGGAGGTAGGACTAGAGCGTTAATGTGGGATCCTAACGATCCGAATACAACGAAGGTTTGGGCTGGCTCCGCGTCGGGCGGCCTATGGTTTAATAATGACATCACCGATCCAAATTCGTCCTGGTTTGCTGTGGATGATTTTCTGGCCAGCTTATCCATTTCCTCGATTGCTCATGATCCGAATAATACGAATATTTTCTACGTGGGCACCGGTGAAGGATACATTGTGGGCAATAGCGCAGGAGGAGTTCCCGGTGCCGGTTTGTACAAAAGTTCTGACGGTGGCAATAATTGGGAGTTATTGAATAGCACGCTTGGACCTGACTACCGATACATTCAAAAAGTGGTGGTGACCGGATCTAGTACGGTTTTGATGACCACTCGTAGGTCGGTCAATGAAGGTGGTCAGGGAGGAATTTACCGATCCACCGACGGCGGTGGTAGCTGGACCCGCGTACTTGCCGGACGCGGTGCGGATTTAGAATTAGCTTCCAACGGTGACTTGTATGCTTCGTTGGGTTTCGGTTTTCAAGCAGTTGGTAACATGGTGCGTTCAACGGATGATGGCCTTACCTGGGAGGATATAACCCCTCCGGGCGGTGATCCGTCCAGAATTGAACTTGCCGTTGCTCCATCTCAAAGTTCCTCAACCGGTTCCACCCGCATTTATGCCGTGGCAGAATTAAGGGTAGGTAATACGACTACGACTGACATTACTTGGTTTCAGCGATCTGATGATGGCGGGGAGACTTGGACCAATCTAATCATACCTGAATACCGCGAGCAAATAGATTGCGCCAGTGAAGGCCGTGATTTCACCAGAGGGCAGGCGTTTTACGATCTAATTCTGGCGGTTAAACCTAACGACGCTGATATTTTGACTTTGGGCGGAATCAATGTGCTTAAATCTACAGATGCCGGGGTCAATATGGAGGAGGTGTCGTATTGGACTTTTGAAGGTAACCCTTGCGACGACTATGTACACGCTGATCAACATGAGGCCATTTTTAGGCCAGGTTTTCCCAACGAGGTAATCCTTGGTCACGATGGAGGGGTTTCCTATTCTACCAATTTTGGCTCTGCCGATGTCCCTACGTTTGAAACCAGAAATAGAAATTACAGGGTGACCCAATTCTACTCAGTTGCTGCTGATAATGTAGCAGGTTCAGACTACTTTTTGGCAGGTTCCCAAGACAACGGAACGCAGCAATTTTCTGAGGTTGCCGGATCAAGCACGGAAGAAGCCAGTGGTGGTGATGGAGGGTTCACACATATAGATCAGACGGATCGAGCATTTCAAACAACGGCATTCACATTTAATACGGTGAATCACTCTTTTAACGACTTCACTTCATTTGACGAATTAATACCCACTTCTGACCAGGGTAAAGGTCTTTTTATTAATCCCTCAGATCTTGACAACGATGCTCACCTACTTTATTCAGCCGGAAACAACAATGAACTCCTCAGAATAGAGGGAATAAATACGGTATCTCCCAGTAGCCAAGAATCGATCACCATTCCAGTGGGTCAAATTAGCAGGATACAAGCGAATGCCTTCCAAGCTAACCGTATATTTGTCGGTAGTGCCAGTGGAAGTGTTTTTAGGATTGATAATGCCCATACTTCTAGCCCAACTGTGACCAACATTTCAGCCGGTATTAGCACATTCGGATTTGTATCTTCTATTGATATTGGTTCTTCGGACGATCAACTGATAGTAACACTTTCTAATTACGGGATTCCATCCGTATGGATAACTTCTAACGGAGGCGACACCTGGGTGAACAAAGACGAATCAAGTCATGGTTTACCGGATATCCCGGTTCGCTGGGCTCTTTTTAACCCTAATAATACGGATCAAGTCTTGTTAGCCACTGAACTGGGCATATGGTCTACCAACACTATTTTTGCGTCAAATCCCGCTTGGGAACCTAGTGTAGAGAATTTGGCAAACGTTAGATGTGATATGCTCCAATATCGGGAAGCAGATGGCATGGTCATACTAGCGACTTTTGGAAGGGGCGTTTTTACGTCGGATGTATTTGCGAGCAGTGTAGACACCACGCCACCAACGATTGTTTCGCTTCTTCCCGCCGACAACGCCGAAGAGCTCCTTTTGGATATAGATTTTGAGATACGCTTTAATGAACCGGTTAACGCGGGGGCGGGTAAAGTAGAAATCAAAAGACTTTCAGATCATTCTATCTTTGAATCTATCGATATTTCTGCTACCACATTTGGCGTGTCTACGGTACAGATCGATCCCACCAATGATCTTGAACCAGATACAGATTATTATTTTACAATTGACGATGGCGCTATCGTAGATAATGCCGGTAATGGATTCGAAGGAATAGCTGACGATACCGTTTGGAATTTTGGCACGTTTGATGGGGACTTCCCTCCAACTGTAGCTGAGCCACTTGAAGACGTAAGCCTGATACGGTCGATCAACAACCCTTCTCAGGTTGATATTGATCTTAGCGAAGTTTTTACTGATCAAGACAATGAGGATTCGCAAATCATGTTCCGTGTCGCTGAAAACTCAAATCCCGATTTAATTTCAAGCTCTGTAGACGGTAGTACTTTAACTGTCACTGTCACTGTAGGTGCTATAGGAACATCAATGCTTGAAATTGAAGGTAATTCTAACGGAAAAACTGTGACTGATATATTCTTTGTCTACGTTGGAGACCAGGTTCTGTTTGGACAAACCAACCAAGAGAAAAATAATCAATTGGTATCTATGGAATTGACTGATTTTGATTCTAGAGTCGTTCAACTTGCCGATGACTTTGAAGTAAGAGCAGGTGAAACTTGGAACATCACGGGCCTTAATATTTACGGACTTCTGAATCCCGAGAAAACGGGATCGATCAACTCCTTTAGATTGGAATTATACAACGATGCTAACGGGGAACCGGACGGATTTATTCCTTTTTACAGCGCTACCATCCCAATCCCCTTCACGCGAGATCAGGAATTTGTAAAAATTGTAGATGATCTGCCTGAACTCAGTAGTGGAAACTATTGGTTATCTGTTTTAGCCATTGGTTCTTTCTTAGACGACGAATGGTCGTGGAGTCTGAGAGAAGCCGATGGAAATGAAGTTTTTAGAATCTTGGATAGAGATAATGTAGCGGATCTTCCTGCGATTTGGATTTCTGCTGATGATCTTCCCGGATCGTTTCCTAATAGTGATTTAGTTTTTGAAATAGAGGGTAGCTTAGTAGTGGCTACCGCTGCGCCTGGAGACCTGAATGCTAACTTAGTTGATGGAAGTGTGAACCTTTCCTGGCTTGACAATTCAAACAACGAGACAGGGTTTGAGATCCAAAGAAGTCTTTCTGCTGATGATGGTGGTTTTGAGCCTATTGATACCGTCGCTCAAAACCAGGCTACTTACGTGGATACAGATAGTAATGAAACGAACGAAGTGTATTTCTATAGAGTGCGCGCACTGGCACAAATCAATTCGGCTTTTAGTAATACGGATAGTGTACTTACGCTACCCGGAGCCCCAATACTTGGTGCTGTGGAGGATCTTGGAGTCAATGCTGGCTTTAGAATTAACTGGACCAGTCAGGATGGGGCGATGAATTTTCAGGTAGATGTGTCACAGGACAACTTCGTAACCTTTGTGGACGGATTTGAAAGTCAGGAGGTCGAAGGGATTTTATTGACGGAGGTTTTAGACCCTGCGCCTGGCCAGTACCAATTCAGGGTAAGAGCAGTAAATGATGCTGGTGCTTCCGTAAATTCTGAAATAGGCACGGTGGAAGTTATTACCGGTATTGATGAAATAGCAGAGACTTTTCAGGTAAAGCTTTATCCTAATCCAGTAGAAAATAGCCTTAACATTCAGTTACCATTCGAATTTGATTCCGAGCTCACCATTTCCGTAACCTCGCTGGATGGAGCTACAGTGCTTCAATCAAGAATCCAGGCATTTGAAAATTTTGTGCGCTTAGATATGCGCCGGATAGGAAATGGTATGTACGTAATCACCATCCAAAACCAAACTGAGTTTGCTCGGTCGCTTTTTATGAAATTAAATTAGAAAAGAAGATAACCAAAAATACATCC
>JBCCIX010000384.1:0-4650 GCA_039028075.1 Bacteroidota bacterium
GGGTCCAACCCTAGCCTATTTTTAAGCTCGTTGAGAATGGGTTTCTTTTGCGCTAGATGTTCAAACTTTTCTCTGTTTGTGTAAAGAACTCGACCTTTTTCTTCTGCTACTAACTCGGTTTCAAGTACTATTTCTCCGTTATCCAACTCTTTTTTAAGATAGGTTATAAGATCTGAGCGAAACCTGTCAAGGATATTGATTTTAACGCTGTTGGTTAAGGTGAGTACAATCTTGAATTCGTCAACTAGTCGGATATCTTGTTTCAAAACGGTGTATTCAGCATCTCGACCTTCTTGTTTTTTCTGCTCGGCAAAACGATCCCATACCCTTCTTAGTTGCTCCAGACTAAATGGAGACCGTCCATACAACTCTTCTGGCTCAATAGTGTTTGTGGCGGTTTTTTCTTCTAATTCAACATTGGGTATTTCACTTATCGCCAAGGGGATTTTAGAAGTACTTTTTAGTTTCCCAGGTTTTGCGACGGGCTTTGGCACTGAATGCCCCGGATCTGTTTGCGTTGGCGAAGTTTTAACTTTTTTTTCTTCGGGTTGTGCAATGTCTGATGACTGCTCTGATGCTTTACTTAGACTGCTTTTTTTTTTAAGCCGTTCTCGGGTAGAGCGGCTAAGCGAATAGCGTTATTCAAATGTGCTAACTTCATTAAAGCAAGTTCCACGTGCAGCCGTTGATTTTTACTTGCTTTGTAGCTTAAGTCACATTTGCTTAAGATATTAAGTGCAGAAAGAAGGAACGAAAGACTTGATTTCGATGCTTGATCTGTATACCTGGATTTGGCAGTTTCAGGTACTTCCATCAGTTCAACGGTGGATGGATCTTTGCAAACCATCAGATTCCTGAGGTGCTCACTTAAACCGACGATAAAATTATGTCCGTCAAATCCCTTTTTTAGAATTTCATCAAATAGAAGCAGCGTTTTTGAAAGCCCCTCAGCGGTTAGATGGTCTACAATTTTGAAATAGTACTCGTAATCAAGAATGTGAAGGTTATCAATCGTAGATTGATAGGTAACATTCCTGTCCGTAGAAAATGTAACGATAAGATCGAAAATAGATAAAGCATCTCTCAAGGCACCATCGGCCTTTTGAGCAATAAGATGCAAAGCTTCGTCTTCTGCAGTGATTGATTCTCGTTGGGCAATCGCTTTTAAATGATCGGCAATATCAGAGACTTGAATTCTGTTGAAATCGAAGATCTGACATCTGGACAAAATAGTAGGTATTACTTTATGCTTCTCTGTAGTAGCCAGAATAAATATTGCGTATGAAGGAGGTTCTTCCAGTGTCTTCAGGAAAGCATTGAATGCCGCGTTAGAAAGCATATGAACCTCATCGATAATGTATACCTTGTAATTTCCGTATTGCGGTGGATATCGAACCTGATCGATGAGATTTCTGATATCATCTACCGAATTATTTGAGGCAGCATCAAGCTCAAAAATATTAAGTGCACTAGCTTCATTTCCTTCGTCGAATTCATTGATCAGGCGGGCCAAAATGCGTGCACATGTGGTTTTTCCCACCCCTCTAGGCCCGCAAAACAAAAGTGCTTGGGCCAGCTGATTGTTATCCACCGCATTTTTAAGCGTTGTGGTAATATGACTTTGACCCACAACTTCATCGAAACCTTGAGGCCTATATTTTCTTGCCGATACCACAAATTGATCCACTAGTCCGAAGTTAAAAAACCATGCGATTAATATGGGGCAAAGCTATAAATTAATTCAGCTTCGGGTCATTCTTTGTAAAAAGGTATTTCTTGATAGGTCTTGTTACGCCAGTTGGAGAGACCGATGTTCAAGTGGTGCAATCCTCTTCCTAAATCTTCAATGTCTATGTAAGTTATAATTCCTCTATGCTTACTTTTACTGTGATAATGGAATTTCCATGTTAATCCATTGTATGAGGAATCATTAATTTGTACTTGGTAAAAAGAGGATAAACACGCGAGTTTCAGCGAGTCCGTTTCGTATTGACTTTCTAATTCTCTGTAGTTACACTGGGTGCTTACGCTATCATCAAAAAAACTGAGGTGGGTCACGAAAAGACGCAGAAAGTCATCTTTGACGATGTCGCTTTGAATGGAGGCACGTTGCCCGGTAAATGGACCGTCGAAATTTTCATAGGCTGAAGCTCTGAGTTGGTGGCCGGTAGTTGTGCCGTAAAACTCCAGTTGTGAAAATTGATAAGAGGCGGAGGACCCATCCGCGTGAAATGATGCCAAGAAAAAGGTTATTACAATGAAGAAGGCAATAAATAGGATCACCTTCCATTTTTTAAAGTTTGAAATTAGGATGTAGTAAATGTTTCTGTAGAGAGTGCTGAATGTTAAAAAACTCACTGCCTTATATAAAGGGTAGTATATCTTGGACAGGTAACGTGACTTTTTAATAAAACCTAATAAAAGGAAGTCAAGCATATAGATTAATCCTAACCCTAAGACAAAGTAAGCGTAGCTATTGATTGCCGTCTGGATGGCTGGATTGGTGAACAAATCTGAAAATGAATAGGGACTGAAATTGAAAAAAAGATAAATGGGACCGATAATGGTTGTTAAAAAAAAGGCGTAGCCTCCCAGTATACTCATGAATAAAAAGTAGCTGATGCTGAAAATAGAGGAGCTAATTTTCTCCAATTTTATAATTTGATTTGTAAAGTCTGGAATCTTGTCAATGCGGTTTTGGAACTTGCCCTTGTACTTCAGGCTATCCTTGTTAATTCCATTCGGAAATACATAGCTCAACCCTACCAGACCAATCCAAATCCCTCTGAAAAATAGGTGTAAGACTAATCCGAATGTAAGCCACTGGATACCCGTTATTAAAACGGCAACGAAATTATCAATGTCCGTTGTAAAACCATATATCTCGCGCTGGAAGTAAAATCTGAATTGATCGAGATATTCAGGAATTTGAAGTAACCCAAATAATACGATGCCTGAGATGAATATTTCGGGCTCCCAGCTATTATGTTGGGTTTTTTCTAACCATTTTGGGAGTACGCGTTTCTCTTTTTCCATGCTTGAATTTAATGGCTCCAACTATATTTTAACAATTTATGCCTGATCATTAATTTCAGCGCAATATTGATGTGGGAAAAATATAAATATTTAAATATGTATTTTAATCAGTCTGACAATCAGGCACATACCTCACCTTACGTTATTTTTTTGTGACATACTTTGTATTTATAGTATAATTATATTTTCTTGTGTGCCATTTAATCAACCAAAGCATTTATGAAAAACCACTACCTACTAGTTAAAGGTATATTCATACCTTTTGTGATCATTATTACCACTGCTGCTTCTTTATTCGCTCAAGTAGAAAAGGGCGTGGTGCGTATTAAGCTTTCTGAATCGAAAGCTACGATGTTACAAAGTGCAACTATTTCTAAATCCGTCTCAGGCTACGTGCGAACGGGAGACCTGAGTTTAGATGCCGCTCTTGCCGAATGTAAAGCAGACGGTCTGAAACGTGTGTTCAGACACGGAGGTAAATTCGAAGCCAAGCATAGAAAACATGGACTTCATCTTTGGTATGAAGTTTCTTTTGATAAAGGTGTTTCTGTGGATGCTGCACTTTCGGCTTTTTCTAAGCTCGGAGATGTGCAAATATCGGAGGCGATCCATGAAAAAGCTATCATCGGTTATCACCCTTTGAAAATGAAAGAGATGTTTTCATTGGGCACTGAAACCGATGATCCTCAGTATTCTACTCAATGGCATTACAACAACACAGGCCAGACTGGAGGTACCGTAGATGCGGATGTTGATCTTCCTGAAGCATGGAACCTTGAAACCGGGAATAGCGATATCATTATCGCGGTAACCGATGGTGGTATTGACGTAGATCATGAAGATCTAGCCGCCAATATGTGGGTCAATACTGCTGAGATACCAGGAAATGGCATAGATGACGACAACAACGGATACATTGATGATATCAACGGCTACGGATTTGGTGATAATACCGGAGCTATCCCCGCAGATCCTCATGGTACACACGTCGGTGGTACGGTATCGGCGGTAACGAATAATGGTGTTGGGGTTTCAGGAGTAGCTGGAGGTAATGGTACGGGAAATGGTGTTCGGTTAATGTCATGTGCCGCTTTCGGTGCTACGGCTCTGGGAGGGTTTGCGGAGACTTACATCTACGGAGCTGATATGGGCGCTGTAATTTCCCAGAATAGTTGGGGTTACACCAATCCGGGAGTCTTTGAGCAAGCTGTGCTCGATGCCATAGATTATTTTATTGCTGAAGCCGGTTTCGATGAGCTTGGTAATCCTGACGGGCCTATGCAGGGTGGGATTGTGATTTTCGCGGCAGGTAATGATGGCACGGATGACAATTGGTATCCAGGTATTTATGAGCCGGTAATGGCCGTGGGTGGTACAGATCACAACGATGATCAATATTTATCTTCTAATCGCGGCGATTGGGTTGAATTAGCAGCACCTGCGGTTAATGTAGTCAGTACCACTCCGGGAAACACCTACTCTTCATTTACCGGTACATCAATGGCTTGTCCCCATGTATCAGGTGTGGCTGGATTGATCATATCTCAAAATATTGGGGCAATTACACCCGAACAGGTTTGGGCAAGGCTGGTGCAAACTACGGATCCCCTTCCA
>JBCCIX010000385.1:0-4610 GCA_039028075.1 Bacteroidota bacterium
GGAATGAAAAAGGGGCTGAATCGAGGTCCCTGACCAGACGTTGCGTATTCTATTACCTCGCTTTCAAAAGTACTAATACCACCATTTCCCGAGGCCCAAATCACACCAAATTTGTTGACATCCGTATTTTCTAAATTCACCCCAGAGTCAGCTACTGCTTCTTCAGAGGCAATCAAGGCGTAGAGGGTGAAAAGGTCATTCTTACGGATCGTCTTACGATCAAAATAATCGTTTAAACTGAAGTCTTTTAACTCACAGGCAAACTTCGTTTTAAAATCAGACGCATCGAATTTGGTAATCGGACCCGCACCGCTTTTTCCTGACTTCAAGCCCTCCCAAAATGCTGTAACAGTATTACCAATTGGAGTCAACGCTCCCATTCCAGTTATTACTACTCTTTTCATTGTATTAGATCTTTTATCAATTGATATTTTATTGCTTTGTACTCTTTGTTTCCTAATACTCTGGCGAGTTGCAAAGCACCGGCCATAGATGAACAAATGAGGGCTGCGCGATCGGAAGCGACTCCATCAAACTGAAACTCACCTGTATCCCGCGCTTCTTTGAGGGTTTCAGTCAACCATCCTTTCATGGTTTCGACCAATCGATTCAATGCAGGCCGTAGATGAGCGGGAAGTGTAAAGAGATCTGTGGCCAATGCACCCATAAGACACACTCGATTTTGCCGATCAAGGTTGTTATCATAGATCCTGAGAAACCGGTTCAACTTATCGAGGCAACTTTTATCGGCAGTCTTGGAGACCTCGACCATATTTAGGAAATGTTGTTCTGATTTCTCTACTACCGCTATAAGCAAATCTTCTTTCTTCGGAAAGTGATAGTGCACCGCGGCATTCTTTATGTCCAGCTGCATGGCAATGTCATGATAACTGAAGGCATTATAACCATTCTGCTGGATATGGTTCTCTGCTAATGCGACGATACTTTCTTTGGTTGAAAGAGGCATGATTCAAATATACTTACTTATTAGTAAGTAAGTACCTCTATTGAGATCTATATTCAATTCAGTTTTTAACCTAAGAATCTCAGTTCCTTATTTTAACCAGATTCGTGGGCCAGGGGTCGGAGAATTCGCCTCCAGATTGCCAGTATTTTATTTCTTCATCTGTCAAAAAGCAGGATTTAAGTGCTTCGGTAAACAAATCCACCTGACCTTTATCTCCGATCACCGTCAGATGACAGTGGCGATCACCAAACCGTCCTGATTCTTTGGCTAGCCTCTCTTTGAGGAGTTCTACTTCTATTTCAAGAAGGCCATTATCTTTTTCTTCTAGAGCTCCTGAGCGCCAGTACCCTACCAATTCCAAACTGATACTTCCGGCGGCCTGGTTCCAAAGTAGCGATATCTTATCACGGCTCGAAAGCCAAAAAAAACCTTTACTCCGATAAATTCGCTGATCGAGATACTGATGGCAGGTTTCCCAGAGGCGCTGGGGGTGAAACGGGCGGTCATCTTTAATCACCCGGGTCGCTAAGTTGTATGGACGCTCATGATGGGATTCTGATTGAAGAACTGGTTTCAGTTCTTCAATTAGTTGGGCCACCCGGTAATGGTCATAGGCAGGCATGGCCAGCACCTTATCAATAGAGAGGTTACCTCGTACTACGGAAATAACGGATACGAAAGGGTTAAGCGGATGAATAGATTTGGCTATAAGTTGAAGTTTTTCTTTTTCAATGCGGTCAGCTTTGGTTAAAACTAAGTGACTGCAAAACATAATTTGTTCGGCCAATAGGTTGGTGGTATCCCGCTTTTGGTGCTGCAAATTATGCTGCAACCGGGGGACGAGTTGCTGCCCGTAATTGTAGTCCTGGGCAAGCATTACACTGTCGGCCAGGGCGAACACGCCGGTAAGGTTCAGATTAGGTTGTGAGTTAAAGAATTCTACGAGAGGCATGGGATGACAGCTTCCAGAGGTCTCAATAATTATCAAATCCGGCTGATGATTCGATAACATATTCGTGAGCGCGTTACCTAGTTTTTCTATTCCTTTTTTGCTGCTTAAAACACACGAGTAAATGGATTCAAAGTTGAGCTCTTTTTTTCCCACAATTTCCGTATTGGCTATCAATTCACCGTCTACATCTAGCTCACTCATGTCGTTAACAACTACGCAGACGGACAAATTTTTCCGGCTAGACTGAGCAAGCAAGCTCTTAAGCAAAGTAGTTTTACCTGAACCAAGGAACCCATTGAGAATTACAACCGGCACTATTTTTTCTGAGTTGATGGCTTTGATACTCATAACTTAGTTTTTTTGAGGCTTAAATTTAAACCTTGGTTAATTCTCTACGCCAACCGTATCCCAGATAGTTTTAAAATTAACTTCCTACGCGTCTTGCACGAGTTTTAGAGTCGTTTGATCTTGGGCTTGTGGGTTGCAGGGCTCATCTGGCCAGCACTCTGGAGATAAATGGACATGGAAAGCATCAGCCAGTTTTTGGCATAAAGGCTTAGAATCCACAACTGACACCCCAGGAGCATTACCAGCGTTGAAAATGAAATTAAATACCCCTTCAAACGGTAGCGTTGTTTTTCTTCGGAATCGAGCCTTACAAAAAACATTTACAACGATCATACTTGTCTACCAAAATGAAATGATGTTTGATTTTTAAGATTTACGATTTTTTTCAGCAGTTATAGTACTCATCCTTTTTAATAACTGCGCTCCTAGAGGTGAAATTACATATCCTGGATTGTGGCTGATGGTTAATCCAAGATTTTTCAGCTTTCGAATATTGAGCTTTAGCCATTCCTTCTCGGTGGAAAGAAGGATCGCCAGATCGGCTGCCCTTAATTTTGGATTTGCCTGAATGGCCATAAGCGTGCTGGAAGTCCAAGCACCTACTTTACTGTATCTATCCAATCGCCGAAGCCTTTCTGCCAAATGATTAAACTCTTTTTCAGTCAGTTTCTTCTTGTTCCTCAGTTCGACTCTTGGATCGGGCCCATGATAGATTACCTCTATTCTATATACGTTTCCCTCTTTTACTTTTCCCAGTAAGTCTAACAGTTCATCTAATGATGTAAGTCCTGCCTTTCTTGCCTCTGGTTCTGTAATGCTTTGAATGTTGACCCGGTCTACTTTCCCAATTTTTATTTGCCCAATTGCGGTGTTCAGCAGGCTGCCTTCTCTCACCGCGGCTTTCTTCCACTTGCGATAGGCCAGAGCGATTTCATCTCTTTTTATTCCTTCCAGATAGTATTGCTTGAACAACATCTTTTAATTCATAGTGATTTTAGATAATCTTCTAACGATTGACAAGGTCTGTTTACTAACATTCCCAATGTATCATGTTTGTGGATGAATTCTTCGCTTTGAATTCCTTTGGCAAGACTTGTTAACAGGTCCATGACCGATGCAGGTAATTGATATTGATTTAAGGTCTCTTGATAACTTCATTCAATGATTTTAGATCATTATAATCTGCGTTTCTGATCTTTAAGCCCGACTGCTCATATTCCACAACCTTTTCAGGATCTCTTACGATGGCCACAACCTTTGAAAGGTTCATCTTTTCAGATAAAAACTGTAGGGTTGCTTTTCCTAGCTTACCGCTTGCACCTGTTACTGCTATCATATCCTTTTGCAGCAAAGGAAAGGCGTTTATTTTAGGAAAAATAGAAGAAAAACGTCATCCTATTTATTCCATTCCGGAAAATTGTTCACTACTTCATGGCATCGATCAAAAAAGTGCTTTGGCCTACTGCCTGAAAACTCCCGAAAGTCTCTGGTAAAATGTGATTGGTCCGCATAACCCATAGTGTGGGCTACCTCGGAAAGCGACCCAAACTTTCCTTGCCTGATCAATTCTAGAGAGGATTGAAAACGGGTGAGCCTCGCAAAAAATTTGGCTGAAACACCTACGGTTTCTTTGAACTTTCGCTCTATGGTACGTTTGGAAGAAGTATAACATTGACACAGTTCAGATAAATTGACGATTCCGTGCTTTGAGATAATCTCTGAAATTACTGCCATTTCAACACCCGATTCTGTATTTCTTCGCTTATCTACTTTTCTTTCCAAATGCCTGGATAGTAAGTCGATTTGCTCATTGCCGGATGGCAAAGACATTATTCTCTCGGAAAGGATATCTACTTTTTCAATAGCATCCATGCTTATGCAGCGGTCTGTAGTTTCCCAAGCGTCAATCCCAAAAATTGACTTTGTTGCATGCGGGTGGAAATAAACGCCGATGGTTCTGAATTTACGACAGGATTGGTATTGGATGTGACTTGTCGTTTGTCCATAGAGAAAAAATTGTGGTAAATAATCGCCTTTAAGATCTGAAAATGAAGCTGATTCCTGAAAAATCAGGCCCGGACTTCCATCTGGAATCGTGCGAAAAGAGCGTTTTACGCACTGATCCGATTCCAGTATTCAGAAATATTTTACATATCCTTTGAGTTGATCATTCGGTAGAATTTCTAGATAATTCACAATACGATTAATCTTGATGGTCAGGCGATATGCTTACCCAACCTATTTTTTCGGAATTTTATCATTTCACGAATTAATTCTTTCGGAAGTGGTTTATTAACGGGGAACTGGACAGAACCTTTCGCTTTTTTGAAGCCATCAAGCTCA
>JBCCIX010000386.1:0-4595 GCA_039028075.1 Bacteroidota bacterium
CTTCAAACGTCAAATTCGGAGGTTAAGGTGGCCACAAAATTTGGCAGGAAGTCGGACTTATTCCCGGATAACTATTCGGAACAAGCGTTGAGGGAGTGTGTGGATGATTCAAGGAGACGTTTACAGGTGGATTGCATTGACTTGCTGCAGCTTCATTGTCTCCCCACGGAAGTACTGAAGAACAGCCATATTTTCGATTGGCTTAGGAATTTAAAGGAGGAAGGAAAAATTGCGCACTTTGGAGCCAGTGTCGAAAGTGTGGAACAAGGTCTGATATGCCTCGAGCAGGAAGGGCTTCAATCACTGCAGGTGATCTATAATATTTTCAGGCAAAAATTAAATGAAGCACTACTGCCTCAGGCGTTAAAGAAAGGTGTGGGTATTATCGTTCGCCTGCCCTTGGCAAGTGGTTTGCTCACAGGCAAGTTTACCCAGCGTACCAAATTTTCAGCCACCGACCACCGGCATTACAACCGGGATGGAGCCGTATTCAATGTAGGTGAAACTTTTGCCGGTCTTCCTTTTGATATTGGCGTACAACTATCGGAAGAGCTAAAAACGCTCTTTCCACAAGATAGTTCCGTGTCAAAAGTAGCACTACGCTGGCTGCTGGATCACGAAGCGGTTTCCACCATTATTCCGGGAGCGAGTTCACCCGCACAGGTCTACGAAAATGCGAGTGCCAGTGATCTACCGTCTTTGGACGAAAAACTGAGAAACGATTTAAAGGACTTCTATAAGAAACATGTTGCAGATCATATAAGAGGGATATATTGAGAAATGGAGGTTAACAGCTGATTGGAGATGAATCCTTAATGAGTTATTTCTTTTTTATGACCTTAGTGAGGTAGATTTTATTCCAAGAGATAAGCAGTGCACGATTTTAATAAATTTGTTTAAATGAAGTTCATTATATTTCTATTCAATTCATCCTATCCAATATGCGCATTCTATACCTTCCGATACTATTACTAACAGTATTCGTCAGCTGTTCTAACTTGAATGAAGCAGAAATTACTAGTAAAATAAAGGATATTAACCAGCATAAAAAGGCTGAAATTTTCAGGCTTAGGGCCATCATAGATGTTGAAGTTAAACGAAACCAAACCGAAGTAAACCAACAACAGCTCGACAAGATTACTTGGATATTTATCACTCAGGAAAGTTCATTGGCCAGAATTGACTCGACAAAAAGTTACCAAGAGTTAGAAAGTGCTTTTGAACAATGGCGATCCCAATTTGAAGATACTTTTAAAATCAATATCGGTGAAGTTCAAAGTTATTCCGGTCTACCTCTAAAGTTAGCTAAGGAGTTTATGAGATATGACATTTATGTTACCGGTTTAACTCAGATGAATAAAGAACTTATGCTGATAAATTAATTAAAGGTTAGCCGCAGTAAATACATAAGTGACTTAGTTAGCTATAGTGTTAGTCTTAATAATTTGGAGATTGCCACGGCTTCACTACATTGTCGAAAAACATAAAAATGCCGTCATAAGCCTCGCAATGACAGTAGAATGGCAAAGGAGACCACAAATGCGGCAGTCCCCTTGCACCTAGGTATCTTGGTATTCATTCAGGTTGAAAGTGACGTTTTTACAATTATTCTCAATTCGCGAATCGCGAATTGAGAATAATTGACTACTTTTAGCGAGCAGAACAAAAGCTCCATGAAAAAGCACAGTGGTATGCGCCCTCATGATGTGGTTATCTTACTAAAAATAGCTAGCAAGGGGCATCAAGAATGGTATATGAAAGATCTGGCTTATGAACTGGGCATCAGTGCTAGCGAAGTAAGTGAGAGCCTTAATCGCTCCGCTATAGCCGGATTGATCAGTAATGACAAGAAAACCATTATGAAATTGGCTTTACTTGACTTCCTAAAATCAGG
Source organism: Bacteroidota bacterium (assembly GCA_039028075.1). Lineage (GTDB taxonomy): Bacteria > Bacteroidota > Bacteroidia > Cytophagales > Cyclobacteriaceae > Fulvivirga. Next base: position 1,895 of record JBCCIX010000386.1, read on the forward strand.
ACTACGCTATGTATACCCACAGCAACCGGGAGCGTTGGTTAGGGGAATTGGTACTGCACATTCAGCACCTCCTCTAAATAGCCAAATAATGAGTGAAGAGCAATTTGTATGGCCGTATGCGAAAGGAAACCATAGAGGTCAAGCTGTAGAACCATTGCACCCGAAGATACCTGAAGCTTGTCTTAAAGATCACAGCTTCCATGAATTAATGGCATTGGCTGACGCTTTGAGGTTTGGAAAGGCACGAGAGCAACAACTAGCATTTGAAATGATCAGAGAAAGAATTGATCATGCTTAAAACCAACTCATAAATTTAAAAGTGGTAGAAAAGGTGGCTTTGGCCTTAGAAGAGCTTAACGATGAAGTAGTTTTTGTAGGCGGAGCAGTCGTGAGCCTGTATGTCACCGATACTGGCGCAGAACAGCCAAGACCTACTAAGGATATCGATATATCTGTTCAAATCCATACCTATTCCGAAATGGATTAACTAAGGCAGAAGTTAGCGTTAAAAAAGATATACCCTGTACATACCTCAACGGTCATGTACCGCTATGCTTACGAGGATATTTCTATTGATTTTATTCCATTTGAAGAAACACCACTTGGCCCATCAATACCTGGCTTAAACCTGGATTTGAAAAAGCCTATCCGGTAGCCGTTGGGAATATAAAAATTAACATCTTGCCGGTAAGCCTGTTTCTGGCTACTAAATGGGAGGCTTTCAAAAGCAGGGGAAACGACCCGAGAATGAGTCCTGATTTTGAAGATATTATTTATGTAATTGATAACAATCAAGAGGTTATCGAGGATATAATCCAGACCGATATGTATGTTCAAGACTTCTTAAAAAAATAAGTTCGGAAATACTTGGCCATTCGTCACGGAACGAAATAATTGAATGTCATATCAACCCATTAATCACCTTGGAAAGAAGAAAATTAGTGGTTGAGAAACTTACAAGGATTATTCAGCTATAATTTTGCCGAGTCTTATTCACCCCCCACAAATCCCGCGATACGGGCAGGTATCACAATTCTTATACTCCTTCGCCTGATCAAAAGGCTGGTCGGAGATGAAGATCTCGTGGAGCACTTCTTTTAATTTTTCGCGGTATTCGTCCAGGTAGAGGGTAACGTCTTTCACCTGCTGCTTGTCTTCTACATGATAGAAGAGGCTGCTTTCGTTTTGAAAGAGGGCGTTCTTGTTGTACACAATGGGAACTACGCGTTCGCCTTCCTGTTTTTTGTGCATGAGGGTGTAGGCGAAGGTCTGTAAAGCGGCCTTATTACGCTCTTTTCTTGAAAACAGTTCCTCTACATTTCTGAATTTCTGCTTGTCGCTGCCGGTTTTATAGTCGATCAGGCGTACAAGACCGTCTTTTTTGTCGATACGGTCGACCAGGCCGCCCATGCATACGGTAAGGCCTTCCTGTAGAGGGATTTCCATACTATAGCGCTCTTCCACACCCACTACTTCAAACGGAGTGTATTGCTCATCCAACTTCAGGATCTTAAGAGCAAATTCTTTCACTACTTCCCTGGCGATCAAGTTTTTACCTTCCAGCTTGAACGGTTTGTCTGCAGGTACACCATAGAATTCCTTGAAGGCTTCCAAAATGAGTGGGTCGAGTTGGCCTCTGAATCCTTTGATATCTTGCTTTTCGATAGTAGTACGATGCTTGTACAGATACTCCATCGTATTGTGCAGCACCTGGCCCAGGGTACGCGCATCAATATCTTCTTCGATGGTATCCCGCTCGTAGAGCTGCGCAATGTAGCGAAAATAGAATCGCAGTCGGCAATCGAGGTACATATTCACCGCGGAGGGTGACAAGGGTTTCGTTTCCAACTCGCTCTCCACAATGAACCTCTCCAGGCCTTTCCGCACCTCATCGGTCTTTTCAATGACCATCAGTTCCCGCTTTTCAGTGGTGGTGTAGTTGGCGAGTACCTTTTGTTGGATCTCCAACCCGGATTCATGGATGAGCTGCTGTAAAAAGCGGCTCATCTCCTCCCCGCCCAGGTCGTTGCCTTCGGTGTTGTAAAAGAGATTGACGGAAGTAGCGCGTTGCAGCAATCGATAAAACAGGTAGGCATAGATCGCATCTTGCTGATCGTAATGCGGCATGTGGTACGCCCTGCGCAAATTGTAAGGAATGAACGAATGCTGTTTGCCAGTAGACGGAAAGAAATCTTCATTCATAGAGAGTACGAACACATGCTCAAAGTCGAGGTTACGGGTTTCCAGCACCCCCATAATCTGCAGGCCACGCAGCGGTTCCCCCGTAAAGGGCAGCTTTTCGGTACGTACCACCTGCCGGAACAGTCGCGAAAACGCGTTGACATCCACGGTTTCGTTGCTTTCTTCCAGAATATCCGCATAGCGGTTGAGCAGTTTGTAGTAGTAGTGCAGGTACTCCGTATCCAGTACCTCCTTATCTTTGTTCTCCACGTAAAGGTTCGCCAGTACTTCTTTAAGGTAAGTGACGAAAGAAGCTTCCACTGAGGAAAAGATGGCGGTCAATACCAGACCCAATGCGAGTTCGTCTCCATAGAGAAACACCCGGTTGTTCTGCTCTATCGACTGGATCAGCTTTTCAATTCCCGAAGGATCAATAGCCGCAATTTCAGGATGTCTAAGAACAGCGAGTACGGGTTTGAAGTAAAAGACGGTTTGACCATTGTCTCCCACTTTAGCAAAC
>JBCCIX010000387.1:0-4586 GCA_039028075.1 Bacteroidota bacterium
AAAAACTCTGCCAAATAGATGTCTGTATGCCAATAATTTTTAAAATTTTTTGTGTAGACCGATGAAGGAACCTTGATTCAGAAGTCTTTAAAAAATGTAATCGAATAGTAAATTTTTGGTTGGCTCTGTTCGCGTAATAACCCTAATTTGTTTACGCTAAGTATATCCCCACATCTAAGTACCGGTCCTATCACGTTCATGCGTGCGCGGATGACGTAGAGATAAAAGTAATCTGTGCTATCATACTTGCAATGAAATTAGTTTTGGCGGCGATTAAATGCTGGTACTAAAAAATAGTTGTTGAATTGTAACCATGGGAATTTGAGATTCCGGGCGGAAATGCCACTACCTAACTCAACTAACACTACTTTAATCACATCAATTTTTTCTGCTTGAGCACTTTCTAACTAATCCGTGAGGCTGTCAAAACGAGAACATTACGCAACGAATGGCGTTGACATAGCATGACGGAAGCGGAAGCAAGAGAAGCTATTAAGAATATACCTATTGGAGCCAGGCTCCAACTGATCAAAAAAAATGGAGCCATCGTTGAAGTACGTCTTGCAAGTCATGATGTGAGCTCAATAGGGAAAAAGGATTATGGCGATTTGGTAGTCCCGGAAATGCCTCCCGCTCTCATTGTACGTGGCAGGTCAAGGTTTGGTAACTTTCGTCAAGATCTTGAAGAAGTTATAAAAATCGCCTGGATAGAAGACTAACAAAAAAGCCCCTCACGGGGCTTTTCAAGCTTAACTTATACAACTTCTACTTTATATTGCTTTTATTCTGTTGGTGGTAAAATTACCGCATCGATAACGTGTACTACACCGTTAGATGCCTCCACGTCTGCGGATACAACGCTCGCGCCATTAACTTTAGCACCATCAGCAGTAGTTATGGTAACCTCCGCACCATTTACCGTGGCAGCAGTCATCCCGTCAGAAAGATCAGTGGACATCACTTTACCGGATACCACATGATACGTTAAAATAGCGACTAACTTTTCTTTGTTTTCGGGCTTAAGTAAATCGTCCAGCGTACCTTCAGGGAGTGCGGCAAACGCTTCGTTGGTAGGAGCAAAAACGGTAAAAGGACCTTCACCTTGCAGCGTCTCTACCAATTCTCCTGCTTGTACGGCAGTCACTAATGTAGAAAGGATATCTGTTTCCGCCGCGAGTGCAACGATATCTTTGCCCGCTTCTTCTGCAGCAGGCTCCTCAGTGCTTGCTTCTTCCGTAGTTGACTCTTCCGTGGCCTCTTCGGTTGCTGTTTCTTCCGTACTAGAAGCACCGCCACCGCATGCGAACGCAAACAATAATGCGAGAGCAAATAAATAATTTAATTTTTTCATAGTTATTAAGGGTTTCTTTTTTCTTTTAAACCTGAAAGAATTCATCTTGTTCAAATTCTTTTGAATAAGTAAGAACTTAAGGGATTAATTTTCGTTAAGCTCCTTTCAAAATTTAAGCAAAGCTACATACTTTTAAATGATCTTGGTTTATACAAACATCATTTATCGCGTTTTATGATCCACAATGTTAACCTGATCAGATGGAATAGAAAGACACCAAATGTTCCCGGGCAATCTAAAAAGAGCGGGTTTCAGGTTACGTTTGAGAAAATAGTAAAGTTTTGGTTTTTGTCCACTCCATGCCTATGAATCAGCATGCGATCAATTTATTTCATATCCCTCACGCATCGCTATTTAGTTGGATTAAAGATCAATTCAACAAGTATCATTATGATTTTTCGAAGCATATTATTGTCCTCGAAAACAATAGCAATAAGCAAATAGGCTATGTAAGGTTACCACTGCATATTTCCCTCGACGAAAGGCTTATTATCCATGGTAAAGAAACCACTGCTATGTACTTAACCATTGAATCCGGTAATGCAGCGGCTATGGTCTGCAGAGGTAAGTTAATTCTATACCACACCACTTTTACCGCCTATATGGCACGTAAACGACAAGGCTTTAGTCAAATAAAATATTTAAATAAGAAGGGTAAATCGAGAGCCGGTTCCAGAGTACGCCTCGCGGCTACCACTGATTTCTTTGAAAATATTAACCATAAATGCTCAAAAATTTTAGAAACCTACAACATTGAGCGGATTGCTTTGAACTGTAGCACAACACTACTTCCTTATCTATATCAATCTAAGGTCCCATGCCCGTTTAACAGAAAGGATCCCAAGCTTTATAAAATACCAATTCATGTACCCAGATCTAACTTTTCAAATTTGGAAAAGACGTTTAAGAAATTGATGGCACCGATTTTATTCTTTGATCAAAAATATCAAACTAATTTTTGTGGTTTGGTAGAGCTATCAAAGCATGTTACTGATAGAACTGAATAGAAACTGAATAGTACTATTTTGTGTCATGATAAATTTAGGCTAACTTTTGCACATATGTTGATGAACCTAGTCTACTTAAGTCAAAGAGAACCTCACTGTGATTCGAAAGAAATTGATAATATTCTTGCGGCTTGTACTAAAAACAATCAGAAACTCGATATCACCGGAGTTTTGTTGTACTCGGAAAAGCAATTTGTACAATATCTTGAGGGAGACAATGAGAAGATCTTTTCCTTGTACTACAAAATCAAACAGGATAAACGACATAAAAATGTTGTTTTAGTCACAAACGAAATTATCAATGAGCGTGCCTTTCCAAGTTGGCATATGGGTGCCCAGGAAGTCGACTTCAATTCCATCGATTTTCGGACTAAAATGACAACAGCAGAACGAAAAGAGTTCAACAGAATTTTAGTAGGTAAGGAGTCCACTCATGCACTGGCCTTACTAAAGAAATTTTTCAATTCACAATAGTTCACTTTCTTATAATCAGCATTGATCAATACATTACAAAGGATGTGTACATTGTGCCTGGCTCGGATACAAACGTTAATGGCGATAACCCTTCCAAGTGCCTCCGTATCTATAAAAATCGCGCTGTTGGCATGATTTTAAACAGTGGGCACAAACGAATATCCAGGTTTTCCCTTTTTGAATTTGTACTCGGTAAGCTATTTCAGTTTCAGTTTGACATATTGTGCATACTTTAGTTTTCATCAAACCTTAAGCGTTCGATCTTTTAAAGCAGTATACTTCTGGGTAATCCATAAAATGATGACACCAAATAAAACTGCGACCAGGATGAGTAAATTGTTGATCAATCCTTCAGTGCTGAAGGAAATACGAATCAATATTGTCGAAATGATAAAGCCGGAGTTCCGAATGAATACATGGAAACTGTTCGTGTTGAAAAATGAGAATAACAGTAACAGCACATCAGTAAGAATAAGGAGCGTAAAAAACTTGTCGTAAAAAATATTATTGATGTCGATAAAGCTGGTGCCTTCACCGCTTGTGGATTGGACCCACTCTATCCATCCAATAAACCAATTGATAAAACTGTAGAGTGCCATGGTAATAATGACCGGTACTAGAAAAGCGGCCATGACCTTCTTTCTTCTGATAAAAGTCTGTACTTTCTCCGGTAGATCGGTAACCGACTTAACCACCTTTTTTCGTGTATTGAGTTTGTGAAATATATAGATAAAAACGAACAACAAAATGGTAGATACAATGTCATAAGTAAATTGAAGGTCGTATTTAATATCAAACCAGTTGACAGAAAGATCCAGGTTGGCGAGATCTTTGAAAATACGTCTGATCATAATAAGCGTAATGATCTCATACTGCTTGGCAATATAATCCGACGTGGATTGTGGTATATGATAGACTAAAAGGTATACCTCAAATAGTAATATAAAAGAAAAGGGGGTGTAAATCGCTGAAATAGGATTAGTCAAAAGTTCAGATTCATAAGGAAAGTGAATGAACCCGAAATCAACTAAGGCGATTACCAGCAGGTGAATGATAAAGCTTAATATCGATAACCAAATAATGACCTTTTCGGCACGTTCCTTGGTTTCTTTTCCCAGAAGTGCATGGTAAAATTGATCATAATTGGTGACGAACATAGCAGAGAAACAGTAGTTAAGGTCATTTGTTAAATGCTCATTCGGACGCTAATCTGTATTCACCCAGTTTTTTTATGCTACAGTATACTTCTATTTTCATCAGCTTTTCTACCGATCTACTGAACGAAACCTATCACTTTTACAATCACGTACTGGAACTTGAGACAGAAATCGTTAAACAAAGATTTGTTCATGTTTACTTACCAAATGGTGAACCTTGCGTCATCTATTTCAAGAAAGATCACTCACCGGCTACCTACACGGTCTTAAATTTTCAAGTGATCGATATTGCTAAAGCGGTGAAGCATTTAACTACAAAAGGCGTGCAATTTTTGCCATATAGTGAACCCATAAAAACTGATGCGCAAGGCATTTCCTGGGATGATAATGGCTCGCACCTAGCGTGGTTCAAAGATCCCGGAGGTAATATTATTGCATTAATCGAAAATTAACTACCCGTTAATGAAGGCAATAATCTTCTGATCTAAAGGTTTCACACCAGATTTATAAAAATGAACCAGTTGACCGTTTTCATTAATCAAATACTTACAGAAATTCCAGGTAGGTGCTTTGTCGTTCCAGCCATTTTTATCTTTA
>JBCCIX010000388.1:0-4583 GCA_039028075.1 Bacteroidota bacterium
GGTAGAGTTTAAAGAAGAAATGCAAAAGGTTGATCCGGATGTGTATTTAATAGGAGAGGTCTGGGCATCTACTGAGATAAGTAGTCCTTACACGCAGGGTTTAAGGGCTTTGTTTAATTTTGATTTGGCTTTCAGCATCATTGAATCCTTAAACGCTGAGGTGTCCAAATCGGCTTTGATTTCAGGTTCGTCGTGGAAAGTTATAGATAGTGTTTCTTTAGAGGACGGTTTTGTAGCTAACCTTGAGGCCTTTAAAAGCTATAATCCTGATTTTATCAATGCCACATTTTTAAGCAACCACGATCAAAATCGTGTTGCCTCAATGCTTGGCAATGACAAAGATAAGATCAAGCAAGCTGCCGCTATTCTTTTGACGTTGCCGGGCTCACCTTACCTGTATTATGGAGAAGAATTGGGTATGTTGGGCATGAAGCCGGACGAGCAAATTAGAGAACCGTTCCTCTGGGCTTCCTCGCCTGAGGACGGTTTCCGTACCAAATGGATCGAACCAAAATATACTTACGACAGTACCGTTGATCCGCTAAGCGTCCAACAAAAAGATTCAAATTCAATTTGGACCCATTACAAAACCTTAATCCATCTTCGAAATGAAAATCAAGCACTTTCTTTAGGAGACATTTCCAAAGTACCGATCTCAAAAGAAGTAATTTCTTTTAAAAGGGACTTTAATGGCCAAAGCCTATGGGTACTCCATAATATTTCATCGGATTTATTGGAAGTTGACCTGCAAGGGTATAAAAGAGTACTTTTTAAAAGTCATGAATCTGTGCAATTGGCCGATGCCAAGCTTATCATTCCCGCGCATACCTCGGCCATACTAGAATAAGATGAAGAAAGAAGGTAAGATCCGTGTAATGATCGAGAATGTCTCGCCGCAAGTGGCTGGGGGTCAATATCCCGCTAAAAGGACGGAAGGAGAATTAGTAAGAGTGGCGGCTGCCATTTTTGCTGATGGTCATGATCGAATCCGGGCATTTGTCAAGTACAGATCCCCCAAAAAGAGAAGGTGGCAAAGTACTGAGCTTTTTCCGTTAGGAAATGACGATTGGTCAGGTACTTTTGTCACCAGTGAAATCGGTTTATATACTTTCCGAATTGAAGCCTGGATAGACGGTTTCTTCAGTTGGCACGATGGCTTCAAAAAGAAAGCAGCTGCGGGACACTATCTGGACGTAGAACTTGTGGAAGGCGCTAATTACTTGCAACAGGTTTCAAAATTCGTGGAGAAAAAAGACACCGACTTCCTGACCCGTTGTATTGCTTTATTTGGGGATCCTGAAAAATACGAAGAAGCCCATAGCACCGCGCTATCCGATTCAATGGCCAAACTGGTTAAAAAATACCCTTTACCTGTTAACATCACGCAGAGCAAGGAACTCCAGATAATTTCAGAATTTAAGCGGGCCAACTTCACCGCTTGGTACGAATTTTTCCCGAGATCATCTTCCCAGAAAAAAGGGGTACATGGTACCTTTAAAGACTGTGAGAAACTCTTGCCCAGAGTAGCAGATATGGGTTTCGATGTGCTGTACTTTCCTCCGATTCACCCTATTGGCGAACGCAATCGCAAAGGGAAAAACAATGAAGTAGAAGCTAAGCCTGGAGATGCCGGTTCGCCGTGGGCCATAGGAAATAAACTAGGTGGCCACAAAGACATTCACCCAGAACTTGGGACCCTAAAAGAATACCGTGCACTCGTAAAAAAAGCGTCAGGTTTAGGCATAGATATAGCTTTGGATATTGCTTTTCAATGTGCCCCGGATCATCCTTACGTCAAGGAGCACCCCGAGTGGTTCAAGTGGCGGCCGGACGGGACGGTGCAGTACGCCGAAAATCCACCCAAAAAGTACCAGGATATACTTCCGATCAACTTTGAGTGCGATGACTGGAAGAACCTTTGGGATGAATTGCTTTCGGTTATCACGTACTGGATTGACCAGGGCATAAAAATTTTTAGAGTAGATAATCCGCATACTAAACCCATCCCATTTTGGCAATGGGCGATAAGCGAGGTCAATAAAAGATATGATAATATCATCTTTCTTGCCGAGGCTTTCACCCGACCTAAAGTGATGGCGAGCTTGGCCAAAGTAGGCTATACCCAGGGTTATACCTATTTTACCTGGCGAGTTACCAAAACAGAAATCATAGCGTATATGACAGAGTTGGTTGAAGGGAATTTACGTAATTACTTCCGACCGAACTTTTGGCCTAATACACCTGATATTCTCCCATATCACCTGCAATATGCCAACGAAAATATGTTTATAGCGCGATACGCTCTGGCCGCTACCCTTTCTTCTAATTACGGCATGTACGGCCCAGTCTATGAACATTATGAAAATGTACCGGTCAAGAACAAAGAAGAATATTTGAATTCAGAGAAATACGAAATTAAACACTTCAACTGGGCCGTAAAAAACCGACTAACTGAGGTGATAAAGCTGGTGAACAAAGCGAGGAAAGAAAACGAGGCATTGCAGTCTACTTGGAATATTACGTTCTGTTCTATTGAGAACGATAACCTGATTGCCTATCTTAAAACCACAGCTGATGTCTCAAATATAATGTTAATCGTCGTTAATCTAGATCCTAATAACCGGCAATCCGGTTTTGTAAATATTGCAAAAGATAAGCTAGCTATCCGAGGTGACATTCACCTTTTGCTAAACGATGTGATCACCGGTAATCAATATGAATGGACCGAAGAGTGGAATTATGTTGAACTAGATCCCTATGTTATGCCATTCCATTTGTTTCAAGTGGAGGTTAAGGAATCAAACGTATAATATATGGCAAACAATAGTTTATGGTTTAAAGATGCAGTTATTTATGAGATCCATCTGCGTGCTTTTTTTGATAGTAATGCAGACGGGATCGGTGATTTTCCCGGTCTTTTAAAAAAACTAGACTATTTAGATGATTTAGGTGTCAATACCCTTTGGCTGTTGCCTTTTTTTCCTTCGCCTTTGAAAGACGACGGTTACGACGTTACCAATTATGTTGATATTCATCCCGATTACGGCACTTTAACAGATTTCAAAAAGTTTTTAAAACGTGCGCACGAACTGGAGATGCGTGTTATCATCGAGCTTGCCTTTAACCATACCTCCGATCAACACCCTTGGTTCCAACAGTCGAGAAAATCTAGAAATGGTTCTAAATGGCGAAATTTTTACGTTTGGAATGATCAGCCGAATAAGTTTGAAGAAGCTAGGGTACTGTTTTCGGATTATGAGAAATCAAATTGGAGTTGGGATCCTATAGCCAAGGCCTACTACTGGCACCGTTTTTATCATCACATGCCAGACCTTAATTACGACAGTCCCGACGTTCAACTTGAGATTACGAAAGTAGTTGATTTTTGGTTGAAAATGGGTGTGGACGGCTTACGACTGGCATCAGTACCTTATTTGTTTGAGCGGGAAGGTACAAGTTGTGAAAATTTGCCCGAGACACATGACTTCTTAAAAAAACTGAGGAAACACGTCGATAAAAAATACCCTGAAAGTATTCTGCTGGCAGAAGCGAATTTATGGCCTGAGGAAGCGGCCTCTTACTTTGGAAATGGTAAGGAATGTCATATGGCAGTGCATTACCCATTGATGCCAAGGTTATTTATGGCGATGCATACGGAGGATAATCATCCCATAGTAGACATTATTGATCAGACTCCCGCAGCCCCTGAAAACGGGCAATGGGCGTTGTTTCTAAGAAACCATGACTCGGTAGGTCTTGAAATGGTAACCGAGGAAGAAAAGGATTATCTCTACAAGGCGTATGCCACCGACCCAAATACAAAGCATAATATTGGTATACACCGAAGGCTAGCGCCTATGTTAGATAATGACAGGCGCAAGATTGAACTGATGTATACTTTGCTTTTTTCCTTACCGGGTTCACCTATAATTTACTACGGTGATGAGATAGGTATGGGAGATAATGTCTTCTTAGGAGACAGGCATGGTGTTCGTACCCCTATGCAATGGAATTCTAACCTGAACGCGGGCTTTTCAAAAGCCAACCCACAGCAGCTTTATCTTCCGGTTATTACAGACCCAATTTATCGATACGAGGCTGTGAGTGTGGCGGTTCAGCAGAATAACCTTTCCTCATTGCAGTGGTGGATAAAAAATGCTATTTCGATGCGAAAGAGGTTCAAGGCTTTTAGTCGTGGTAATCTATCGTTTTTAGAAAGCACGAATTCTAAGGTACTTGCCTTTTCCCGTGAATACGAAGGGGAACGGCTAATCGTGGTTTCTAACCTATCTAAGTACTCTCAGGCTACATCTGTTGATCTCACTGATTTTGAAGGATCAAACCTTACCGAAGTATTCAGTCAAAATGTTTTTCCTAAAGTTGATGGCAATGACTACCCAGTTACGATAGGACCCTACGGTTATTTCTGGTTTTATGTGGAAGAGAGAGTGACGGAAGCAGAGGACGAAAAAGAAGGCCTAAAGCTGATCAAAGCAGAATCCAATTGGGATAAATTCTTCTTGAATTTCCACGATGTAAATACACTTGAAAATCAGATTTTACACAGTTTTTTGAAGAAAACC
>JBCCIX010000389.1:0-4569 GCA_039028075.1 Bacteroidota bacterium
GAAAATGATCTGGAGCGGCTCACAAAAAATGCCGAAAAAGAGCAGTATTACGAAAGGATCGAGCAGCAAATACAAGGTCTTAAGACTACTATTGATCTAAGCAAAAAAAATGACCTTGATACTTTCAAAGCTCAAATAAAAAAAATCCTTGAACAAGAAATTGCTACCAGGTACACGCTCGAGAAAGGTGCAATAGAAACTTCCTTTGATAGTGATAGGGACATTATCAAAGCGATTGAGGTACTCGGAAATGAAGAAGAATACAACACCTTACTATCCGATGTATAATTGAGCAAAATTCGATCTCAGCTTAAAAAAAGAAGGTACTGGATATTCCTGGTCAGCTTCATAGTCATTTTTCAGCTTGTATCAGGCTGTTTTACGTTTAGGATGAGTCCTAAAGAAACGGAGAAGTACTTCTCGGAAAACGGATTGGAAGCGAAGCTTGAAACATATACTGTTGAAGATAGAACCATCAACTTTGTACACCTCCCCAACGCAAAGCAGCCTACAGTTATTTTCTTTCACGGCGCGCCAGGTTCATGGTCCGCCTTTAAACACTTTATGACGGATAGTTTACTGTTCTCTTCAGCGTCTTTAGTTTCGGTGGATAGACCCGGATATGGATATTCAAATTTTGGCAAAAGTGAACCTTCTTTGCAGCGACAATCCGAATTAATAAGACCATTGTTGCAAAAGTTCTCCGATACTCCAACTATTTTGGTCGGACATTCTCTAGGCGGTCCCGTCATTGCTAAGCTAGCCATGATGTATCCCAATCTCGTGCAAGGATTGATAATGGTAGCCCCCTCTATCGACCCGGATCTTGAGCCTGATGAAGATTGGTTTCGTGTTCCTATGAGAACTCCCTTTATAAGCTGGATGATTCCTACTTCCTTTCAAGTTACAAATGAAGAAATCTACTTTTTGGAAGATGAATTAAGAAATATGCTGGAGGGTTGGTCAGATATCAGAGTGCCGACCACTATTATTCAAGGTAATGAAGATATGCTTGTTAACCCTGCTAACGCTGCTTTTGGAAAGCGCATGTTGACAAATTCTCCCGAAGTCAAGTTGGTGATAAAAGATGATCTCAATCATTTTATTCCCTGGAAAAATCCGCAACTCATCCGCTCGGCCATCTTAAACATGTTAGCAAAAAGAAAAGGTGACTTTCGCCACCCTTGATGCACTGCTATCTTAAAAAGAGTAGCTCACGATACTTTACGAGGGGCCAATCTTCGTCGTCTACCAAAAGTTCTAGCTTATCTACCGCATATCTTATGTCGTCGAAATATCTCTCTTTCACATCGTCACAATAGGCAATGGCCTTATCTCTGGTATCCTCAATTTTGTTAATTCGCTTACGCTCCTCTATCATATTGTGGACACCTTTGTTCAAAGTGTCTATATAATCACTGATCTTCTGGATACTACTGAGCACTTCCTTATTGTCAATTCCGAGGCCCTTCAGCCCATTCGCATTTTGAATGAGCTTATTTTGATAATCAATAGCGGTAGGAATTACGTGATTAAGCGTCAGATCCGCCATAACCCGAGATTCAATTTGTATTTTCATGATGTAAGCTTCCCAACTGATCTCATTTCTGGCCTCCAATTCAACATCCGTGAGTACATTATGATATTTAAAAGTTGTTCTCGCTTTTTTCGTTAGATAAGCATCTAGCGCTCTAGGGGTATCTTTTACGTTAGCTAACCCTCTCTTTTCTGCTTCTTTTACCCAGTCATCCGAATAACCATCTCCTTCAAACCGCACCTTTTTCGATTCTTTGATATATTTCCTAAGGACGTTGACAATCGCTAACTTCTTATCGATACCCTTATTGATGTCTTTTTCTACATCACTGTAAAACTGCGTAAGCTGCTCGGCCACAATTAAATTTAAGATTGTCATCGGCGAGGCGGTATTCGCACTTCCACCAACTGCCCTGAACTCAAATTTATTTCCTGTAAAAGCAAAAGGAGAAGTTCTATTTCTATCGGTATTATCCAGTATGATTTGCGGGATCTTGTCAATTCCCAGCTTCATGTACATATTGTCACCCTTCTCAACTTTTATATTACCATTTTTTTCCAACTCGTCGAGAACAGAAGTCAGCTGTGAACCAATAAAAACAGACATGATCGCCGGAGGAGCCTCATTGGCGCCAAGCCTATGATCATTACCTGCAGAGGCGATACTCGCTCTCAAAAGATCAGCATATTCATCTACTGCTTTAATCGTGTTTACGAAAAAAGTTAAGAAAACCAGATTTTCGCGTGCGCTAGAGCTGGGCTGAAATAGGTTGATGCCGGTGTTCGTGATAAGAGACCAGTTATTGTGTTTTCCAGTTCCGTTTAATCCGGCGAAAGGTTTCTCATGAAATAATACGCGCAGGGAATGTTGCTCAGCCACCTTGTTCATAGTGTCCATAAGCAGCTGATTATGATCTGTAGATACATTGATATCTTCAAACACGGGAGCTACTTCAAATTGACTGGGTGCCACTTCATTATGTCTGGTACTCACTGGAATACCTAATTTTAACGCTTCAATCTCAAAATCTTTCATGAAGTCATAAATCCTCGGAGGTATGGAGCCGAAATAATGATCATCCAGCTGTTGTCCTCTGGCTGGATTATGCCCAAATACCGTTCTTCCTGCCATGATAAGATCGGGTCTGCTGTTATACAAGGCCTTATCCACTACAAAATACTCCTGCTCGCAACCCAACGATGGCTTAACCCGAGTGACTTTACGATCAAATAGCTGACATACCTTGGTAGCGGCTCTATCAACAGCTTCAACGGCTTTCAATAAGGGTGCTTTGTTATCAAGAGCTTCGCCGGTATATGATACAAAGATGGTAGGGATACACAGAGTTACGCCATAGATAAACATGGGGGAACTAGGATCCCAGGCGGTATAACCTCTGGCTTCAAAAGTACTCCTTATCCCCCCGTTGGGAAATGAGGATGCATCCGGCTCCTGTTGGACAAGCGCGCTTCCTTTAAATCTTTCGATCCCAGACAAGTAATCGTAAAATGTATCGTGCTTTTCAGCCGTGGTACCGGTCAAAGGTTGAAACCAGTGTGTAAAATGCGTAGCTCCTTTGGATAAAGCCCAGGCTTTGGCGGCGGAGGCAACGGCATCGGCCGTCACTTCATCAATCTTGAGACCTTGATCAATTGATTTTTTTACTTGTTTGAAAACATCAGGCGCAAGAAGTGCTTGCATTTCAGAAAGGCCAAAGACATTCTCTCCATAAAAATCTGATATTTTTCCCGGTGCTTCTACCGCTATCACAGGTCGATTATTGGCCTGTTCGAGGGCACTAAAACGTAATTTTGACATAGTGGTTGAAAATTTTATTGATTGATCGCCAAAACTATCAATTTATACTGCTCACAGGCTTCTTTTTGAATCAAATTTTAGAAAAAAAGTAGCTCAAACTTAATTTTCAAGTTAACAATAATGGAGTTAGAGTAAAAAAGACCATAATCGCTCCGATTTTGTGTCACAAATGCTACCGACCAACTTTTTGATGATGAAGAGTGCCTGACCACCCGTTTCTTAATCCGATTTATGCTAGCGAAGCCATAAATAATGGCTTTGGTGATCTCTTAAAAAGTGATTTACTGATTATTATCGAAGGTACGCCCTAAGCGTAATGCTCGGACTTTTAGAGTCGTATGAACCGATCTTCTTAAAAAAAGCATACATTATATTTAGGTTGTATCCATCTCACTTTAATACGGCCTTATCCTTTATTTCTAGATGAATATTCAACAACGACATACGCGCATAGGCTTTTTTAAGATGAGATAATAGAGATTGTTTTCTTAAAACGACCTCGGTAGAATGGATTATCTTCGCCCAATAATGCACACCAAGGATGACTAAAAATCAAATTTTTAAAATAGTACGTATCATAATCTACTCGGGGTACCTCCTGGCACTGAGCCTGGTATTTTTATACGATGCAAGATCTACCACGGGAAAATTTTACGAAAATTCTTTAACGGAATACTTTCAGGAAGGAACGTTTTTTCTGACCGTAATGGCTTATTTGTTTTGTACTTTCAATTTTAAACAAACCGCTGCTATCTCCGTACTGATAGGTGGCTTTTTTCTGATGGCCTTCATTCGAGAATTTGATGCTGTACTTGATGCTTACGTCTATGATGGGGCCTGGCAAACACTTGTGCTCATAGTCATCGCCATGGTAGGATATAGATCATACCGCTCTTGGAAATCAATCAAGAGGATGTTACCTGATTACATGAGCAGCTACCCATTTGGCCTCATGATTGGCGGAATGCTAGTCACCTTTATTTACTCTCGCTTGTTTGGTGAAGCCATAATGTGGAAAACCGTAATGGAGGAAAATTACGTAAGAGATGTCAAAAATGCAGTCGAGGAAAGTGTGGAACTACTTGGTGATTCAATCATTTTTTTTGCTGGACTGGAGTTTATTTTTTGGGCAAAAAAACAAGATACGTAAGAGGTCACTTTTTGATCGGTTTATGGCTGTATCGCTTAGCCGGAAATACAATAGGCGTATGAAC
>JBCCIX010000390.1:0-4543 GCA_039028075.1 Bacteroidota bacterium
ATGCAGCAGAAACCTGGAACAGGGCTGTTCGCCCCTAAAGATCTTTGAAAGTATGGCGGCTAAGGTCCCAATCATAGCTTCTGATCTGCCGGTAGTTCGTGAAATCTTAACCCCCGAAGTAGATGCCAAACTCGTACGCGCTGATCGTCCGGCGGAGCTGGCCAGGGCCATTCGTCTGCTGATCGATTATCCACAGCTCAGAGAACAAATGGCGACCAATGCCTTCCGCAAGCTCTGCGAACACTACACTTGGGAAAAAATTGACGCTAAACTTTCTGATTTTTATGATAAATTGGTAACTCACGTTTACGCTTAACTATAACCTGACATGGGTAAGGCATCCAGAATTTACGACTCACTCAGTCCACAGCAAAAACAGTTTTACAAAGAAAAGACCCTTAGCACCACGATGAAGGTGAAGCAGTGGATTGCGTTTTTGTCTAAAATATCCACACTGGATAAGATAGGTGACGGCAAAATCTTAAAGCTTTTAGGTTTCGGGGTTACGGCAATAGTCCTTGCGGTCATTTCCGTGATCATAGCATTGACTTCTGAAATCTATGAGATTTTAATAGGCTCCGGCATTTTATTAATAGCAGGTATTTTAATGCTAATCAAGCGATCAGCAGCCAAGAAGAAAGATATCAATAATTACCTTAGACAGTTTTTCATGCCGGTGTTAAATGTGTTAAAGGACAAGGCCGGCGAGGACGCCAAGTTGGCCGCAAGCCTCGATTTTAGAAATCCTAGAAAGGTATTGGAACCGGTAAAAAGCACCATTGGCACCCGGAAGCAAAAAATGTATAGTCCTACGTACATTATGTCCAGACTTACTCTGAAAGACGGCACTTTACTGGAGTTTGTAGTGAAGGATGACATTAAAGACCTCAACTGGACCAAACGAACTGCCCGCGGAAAAACGAAGTACAAGAAAAAAACGAAATTCGTCCACCATTGCTTTATCAAAATGACATTGGCCAAGGAAGAATATACCTGGAACGGTACGCAAGGTGACGGTATTGAAGTGGTAGACCATAATGGACATTACCAGGTCAAAACAAAGATCAAGATCAAAAAAGTAGGCGATCACGTGTTGCACGTCAAGAGCTTTTTTGACACCATGCAAGCGATCTACGCTTTATTCGGACCACTCAACCCGAACACTTCCGCTTCTACCGTGCGTGACGATTCCCAGGAATTTCACGACGACTATATGTTTGTCCCTTACGTCTGGTACGGCGGCTATTTTGACCAATACGATTACGATAGTTTTGAATACAGTGATACGGGCGAGATCATGATGGAAGACGAAGCAGCTAATGTTTTTGACAGTTAATGGCGCTTAGGCTGCTTTGGCTTACTGAAAATTACCCTCCTCAGCGCGGCGGTATGGCCCAGTCCTGTGACCGATTGATCCACGGATTACGCAAGGCAGGTTACGACATTGAGATCATCCATTTTGCACTCAAGGGCAATGCGTTTGTAAGAAAGCAGCAACAAGCTGGGGGTTATGTAGCGGTGACGTACGAAGACAGTGAGCCCCATACCCTGAACCTGACCTGGAATTACATCAAAACCCTGGGATCGTTTGATTACCTTGTTGCTTTTGGTGGCAACCTCTCCATGACTGGCGCTCCTATTTTCGCACAATGGATGGAAACGAAACTGATCACCTTCTTGCGAGGAAACGACTTTGACACCTCTATATTCACCCCTAGGAAACGTGAGGTGTTACAATATGCCCTGCAACAGTCGGCTTTGGTTTTTTCGGTGAGTGGCGAAAAGGTGCATAAGATCAACCGTTGGACCCCAGATGTTAACGTGCACTTTGTAGCGAATGGTATCGATCTCAAGGATTGGAGTCCAACCCAAAGTGAAGCCGATTTTGCCACAACGTGGAGAAGCCAACATGCTGAGGGCAAAACCTGCATAGGCCTAATCGGACAGCTAAAACCCAAAAAGGGCGTTCAGTTTTTTATCAATGCCTTGTCTAAAATGACGGTGAAGGCTGATATCCACCTGCTACTGATCGGAGATATTGAAGAAGCGCATCGGCAGGAGCTGGACCAGAAAGAATTGTCGTACACCCTTATCCCCTTTCAGGACCGGTATGAGCTGATGAAGTACTACCTATGCTGCGATGCGTTGGTCATTCCTTCCTTTTACGAAGGCATGCCGAATGTTATGCTGGAAGCCGGGGCCCTGGGCATCCCTATTATTGCTTCCAATGTGGACGGTATGGCAGACGTGATCTCGCACGAAAAGGACGGATTACTCTTCCAGGTAGGTAATGAAGAAGCCTGCCGAAAAACGATACATCAGTTCATGTTTATGAAAGACCGGTGGCACGAGCTGGGACAGGCTTTAAAAACTAAAATTGAAAATGAATACACAGCATATCATGAAATTGAAGCTTACAAAAAACACATTATTTAGCGCCCTGGTTGGACTATCCCTGCTGCTCCAGGCCTGTGGGGGTGGTTCGGAAAAAGACACTACCGAGGAGGTAGTCAATGAAACGCCTACTCCGGACAGCCCGGCGCCATCATCCGCGCCTAAGCAGTTTTACATTAGTACGCTTAGCAATGGCAAGCTGGCGGAAATCTCGGATGAAGGCGATCAGCTCATCGTTTCATTGAGTACTTCCAATCTTTTCGGAATAGCGAAACGCGCCGATAAGCGAAAATATGTGGATCAAAACGACCAGTTAAAGTATACCGTAAAATACAGTGAGGATGGCCTGAAGCTGAACGATGGTAATGAAGAACTACTATGGAAGATCAAGCTCTATGACGATCATTTCAAAATTTCGAAGAACAATGACATGGAAAATAGTTTTCGTACCGGCCTGTCCGAGTCCAATAAACTTAAAGTGAAGAGGGACGATGAAGAGATTGGCACCCTCCGTTTAAGATCCAATGATGCGTTTATTAGCGTAAAAGATAAATACACCGTTCGGAATTTCGGAAGCTCCCTGGCCTTAGGTATATTATTGATCGATGAGATACCTGAAGAACAGAAATTCGTGCTCTGTGCCGAGTTATTGAAGCAAGGCAAGTGATCGCTTTTTATGCGATGGGTGGCGGATTAGGCCACCTCACTCGCGTACGTGCTTTTATCCATACGTACAATATTGAAGAACCTTTTAAGGTCATTACGGCGAATCACGCTGCATTTCGGTTTTTCGCCAACGAACAGGTTCTATTCATAGAATCCGACAAAGAAACCACTGGTGCTGAGCTGGCTCGGAAAATCCATGATGCTACTCATGATCTGGCATTTATAGACCTGTACATCGATGCTTTTCCCTGTGGCATTCTGGGGGAACTGTCGGAGAAGGTCATCCCAGCCGAACACCTGCATTACCTGGCCAGGCGGTTGGTTTGGAAGAACTATCAACCCTTACTGAGCAATGAAATGACCTTCAATGACATTTACCGTTTTGAACCGTTAGAATCTGACCATCAGATGTTTATCCAAAATCATGGCAAGCAAATTATAGATTGCTCCCTAGATTTTAGCTTTCTCCGTTCAAACAAAACACCCTCTATTAAGAAGCCTTTACAACCGCTATGGTTAATCGTGCATAGCACACATCCCGAAGAGTTGGAACTGCTCTTGCATCATGCCCAAGATATAGCCCAACTGGAACAAGTAAGTCCTTATTTTGTAGTACTGTCTGATGTAAGCATTCCACTTCCCGATTCTATTGAACTTCTAATGAACGAACAGCCTATGAATTGGTATCCCCTTGCCGAAAGGGTCTTCACAGGTGTGGGTTTCAATACCTGGTACCAGCTCCAAGCTTGCAGAAATAAGCATACGGCATTACCTTTTAAAAGAAAATTTGACGATCAGTTTTGGCGGGTGGGTTTGAAAGATGACTCATAAACGTAGTCAACCAAACTCCATGTATTTGATCGAGTCTTCCTTAACCAAAGGATATCATTTCTTTTTTTAAAGAGATAAAAGCACGTGCTAAAATTAAATCAACCAAGGATTGATTCCATCAACTGAAAAACTTTCGATCCAAATGTTTGCGGCCATTGATCAGTAGATACATCTAATTCCTTCGCCTCGTTTATAGCATGATCAATGTCATCTATAAAGTCTTCAATCTTCAATTTTGATTTACTGTATGAACCGAGAATATTCTTTAATTCATTTTCAATATTTTGGCACAAACCATTCAGTTGGGCCTTTTCAGCATTCGTGCATGAGTTAAAGTTTATTTTATGAAGTAACAACCAAGTTTCGAAGCACGGATTACTAACTGCAATTCTATATCCCTTCTGTCTACAAAGCCTGTTAACCTCTGCAAGCTTTTTTTGGCCCCACCTGTCTACATCACAAACAAGCCACAGCTCATCATCCTTTAGTAAATGATAATCTCTTTTGAACTTATTTAGTGCCTGTTAGAAAACTTAAAAACCATTTCAGGGGTAGAAATCGGGGTAATTTTCGGAGAATTTCAGTGACGAATCTTAGGCTGAATTAGTGGGCTAACACGAGAAAAAGGGGTATATTTAAGTAAATAGAGCGA